>DATKAU010000271.1:0-5027 GCA_035514655.1 Anaerolineales bacterium | reverse complement strand
ATTAATGAAAAGTGCCCGTTGATTATTCAACGGGCACCATCACATCATCGATCTTTTCCTTCGGGTAGGGCCATAACTCACCCTTCACACCTTTTGCCAGGCAAAAATCCCCGGCACGGACGGTTTCCAACCCCTCCATCGTTTCGATCGTTACCATACGGTCCTCGTCGCCGTCGGTGAGGTCGGTAAGAGGCGCAAGCAGGGTAATCGCCTTCTTGATGCAATACCCCGGGCGCGTGATCGCGTAACTTTCCTCGAAGACAACCGGATCGATTGGCCAGAAATCCTTTGGATTGTCCACTTCGCTTACAAGAAAATCACCTGGTTTTGCCGTTATCTGCACGCCCCAGGGAGTATCGATATCCATGGACTGCGGTTCATTCGGGGCAGGGAGATAAGGAACGACGCGCCTTTCGACTATGTTCCGATACGGTTTGAACTTCATGGTTTTCAGGCTCGAATCGCTGGATTTGACTACAAATTCTTTGCTCATATTGATTATCAGGCATTCTACCACAGGAAAAATCTGTATTTATCGTCGGGGAGCGCCTAAACACACTACATATAGTATTGTCTGCCCGACAAGACAACCAGGAGCACCAGCCGCGAATTTCACACTTTAACACGAATTTTTTCGTCTACTCGCGTAATCCGCGGCAAAGGTTTTGATTTTCCGTTCCTTCTTCAAATACTCCCATCGCCAGAGGGTGGATTGAATGACTAAAGTTAGGTTGCGACACGATCGGGCATATGCTATAAAAGGTCAACCTGATTCGGAGAAGCCGCCCATGCATTCCCCTGCCGGAAAATACATGCCATATTGGATAAGCATTTTTGCATTCGTCATTCTCGCCTGTGCGTTCGTGTCAGCCTCACCTGCCGAACCGGAGTATCGCTATGACGGTTTCCCCGCAAAAGGCAGCACCGACTCGGCGATTGCCGAATATCAAGCCATCTCGCAATGGGACAAACTCGAGATCGCATACTTCTTCATCAATGACACGACAAAACTTTCCGGTGACAGAGAACGCGACCTGGTCAGGCAGGCGTTTTCGTTGTGGGAGGCGCAGACGGCATTGACCTTCACCGAAACATCCAGCCGCGCCGCGGCGGATATCATGATCGGCTGGGCATCAGGCGACCACGGTGACGGCGACCCATTCGACGGACCGGGCGATGTGCTCGCTCACGCATCGTTCCCAAACCCGTTCGACGATCGGACGGTCTTCCTGCATTTCGACGATGACGAGCGCTGGGTGGACAGCAACACGCAAAACGTGGACTTGCTCACCGTCGCGGCACACGAGATCGGCCATACACTTGGGCTGGGGCACAGCAGCGACCCCGACGCGTTGATGTTCCCCCGCTATCGCGGCCCGCACCGCTTCCTCGGTGCAGACGATATCGTGGGAGTGCAGAGTCTTTACGGGATCGCAAGTGCCCCGCAGCCGGGACCCAGCGTCCCAGACTCTCCAAGTGAATCGCCGCCTTCCAGCGCGAGTCAGGACTCGGATCGCGACGGCATCTCGGATCGCGATGAGGTCCTCATCACAGGCACCGACCCGGGCAACAACGACAGCGATGGCGATGGTCTCGGCGATGGCGTTGAAGTGGTGAATCGTATGAACCCGCTCGACGCCGATATGGACCGCGACGGCGTAAGCGACGGACAGGAGGTGGCAAACGGCACCGATCCGTTCTTCCCCGAACAGGCGGATATCTCGCCCGAACTGGAAAACGAGGTCAGCGATTTTCTCACGGAGGCGATTGAATTGCAGATCGAAGCATACCAACGCGGCGATGCATCGATTGCCGCATCGATCATGGCTGGTGATATATTCGATGCACTTGCCAGCGACATCGCCACATTGAACTCACAGGGGCTGGTCAACATCTCGCAGATCGATTATTACGAAAGCTACATCGACGATATCCGCGTGATCAGCAACACTCACCTCGAAGTGGATACCTGCGAAGTGTGGGCGACGGAAACATACCGCCGCTCAGACGGCGCGTTGGTGAACAGCGACGGACCGCGTCTCCTGCCGCAAACCATCACCATCCAGCGGCTGGATGGGGGCTGGTTCATCACGGCTGTCAACTTTTTCGACGCGCCTTCGTTCTGCAACTGACATGGGAGATTTGATCGCGGTCGTCGGTGTCAGTGGTGTGGGGAAAACTGCCCTCGTGAACGCGCTTGCCAAAACAGGAGCGTTCGCCACCGCGTTCGAGCAGCACACCGAACGCCCGTTTCAGGCATCCTTCAAAACCGATAACAGTTACGGGCTGGCAAACCAGATCGATTATCTCCTCTTGCGCGCCGAACAGGAAAGAGAATTACGCGCCTCGCCGAAAATGGGGTTGATCGACGGCGGACTCGATCTCGACTTCCACGGCTTCACCCGCCTCTTTCACAGCCGCGGCTTGCTCACTGCCTCCGAATACGATCTATGCCGGAGGCTGTACCGCCTCCTGCGCGAATCCCTGCCTCCCCCCAAACGGATCGTCACCATGAGGGCGCCGCGTCAGATCGTCAGCGAACGACTCGCTTCTCGCAGGCGGATCAACATCGCGTCGGCGGAGGATGCGGAATTACTGGTACGATTCATCGACGAATGGCTGGGAAAACTTCCTCACGATCACATCCTGCCCGTGGATTCGACCCTGGAAGACGAGAACTATTCCAAAACTGTCAGGAGCATCCTCGAATGGATCGATGTCAAGCGTTGACCCCTATTGCAACGCCAGGCGCTCTGGCAGCGAACGGGGTTCAATTTGGTCGTATGGTGCTGCGATAATAAACAGCCTCCCCCACGAGGGCTCATCTTCCGCCTGAATGCAGGTTTGCAAGACGAGGTCGCCGGGGCGGTTGTATATCTTGAGAAATAATTGCGAGGCGGTAAGATGCTCCCCGGTCTCCAGATCGACAAAGTCGCTCGTCACGCTGTTTGGGCTCAGCGCTTGATAGCGGAGGAACCGCCGGATGATAAACGTTTCGGTCCTGCCATCTCCGTAGATCAGGTGGATCAACTGTCCATCTTCGAGCAGAAAGAAATCCGCGCCAGCAAGGTGGTTGTGGGCGAGCAAGCCTGTGGTCTCATACTCAGACGCCATCTCAAACCGGGTGAGCGCATCATCTTCCGGGGCTACGAACGCGGGGCTGTCCTCCGGCTGGGGCAGGACCTCATATGCCATGACACCAGGGATATAAATTCCCTTCAAATCATCCGGTTCTCCATTCATCAACTCGACAGCGAACTGCTCCATCGGCGGGAGGGTTTCCCTGCCTGAGGCAAGCACGTGCATGGGGTGGAGGAGTAACGATATGGAAAGCAACAGTGCCGACATGTACTTTTTCATATTCATAATGAAGGATTGTAGAGGACAAGTTAGATCTTTCAAACGATCGAATCGAAAATTCCGCTAACAGTTCTGAAAACCTTCCGGCGGTCGATGGAAACGAAAAGTATGTGTAGTACTTTTGGGCATGGGTTTATGAGAGGTCGATGAGCTATTACTACGAATGAGCCGTCTCAATGGTGGATTGATAGGTTACAGATTAAAATATTTGATTGCGTGTGAGTGCTATAATTTCATTATCGATCCTCAACCTAAAAAAGGAGATGACCATGCGGTTTAAAAGATTAATCATCGTGTCCGTCCTTGTGACATTGCTCTTCCCAATTTCGGCACAGGCAAAACCATCTGAGGCCCCTCCCGGCATCCCTGATTGCAGCCTTCCCGAATCCAACGCGGAGGGGCTGGAGATCCTAAGCAATTACTACCCGGGTTATTGGTGGGATCACACCAACCTGACCGTCGCGGTTCAGGCTCACCCTAGCGCGACACAGGAACAACGATCAGCGATTAACGACGCGATTGCAACCTGGGATGCAGCGCTTCGCGATTGTTTCGACAATTTGATCACGCTCACCAACGTGACCGGTCAGAAGAACAGGCGGCGCGGCGTGGATATCGTTCTGCATTATGGGCAGAATGCCGGAGGCGTTTCATTCGCGGGGTATGCCATCTGCGGGCATCACAAGTGTCCCAATATCCTCGTCACATCCGACGCGCCGCCCAGCCTGGTCACTCAACCCTACGATCCAGAATACATCTACTGGGTCACGGTGCACGAACTCGGTCACGCGCTCGGTCTGGGGCACGCCACCAACCTGCTCGAAAGCACCGATATTATGGGGTATGGCTGGCCCGATCTCGGCGATCCAGAGCCCATCATCTCAGATTGCAACATCGACGCATTGGCATTCGTGTTTGCCTGGGCGCTCGAAGGGAGTGAACCTCATCCGCCTGCGGAAGGTCCGTACGACTGCTCACTCGACTAATTACATCAAAGACTCCGGAAGTGACTTCCGGAGTCTTTTCATGTTGAGGGACTGAGCTATCCATCACCCGAGGATTTTAGAGACGATGGACTTGCATTTGTATCGGATGACATGTCCACGGGCACGTATCCGCCTGTTTCCCACGTCAAAACTGTAACCTTTTGAGAGGGCAATTTATCACCGAGGTACTTGTAATTCGCCTTCAATTGTCGTACAGTACATTGGTGGAGTTCAATGTTTCCCCGGTCTGGAAGCATTGCTTCATGGCGGGCTACCACGCGTCCAGATCCCTAAATATCCAGGATGTTTCTCTTTCGTTTGAACCAGCGCAACAGATTCACCTAACGCTTCATCGAGTCAGCAAGCGCTTATGATTTGCCCAAACATTGGCGGTTTTTGGCAGTTCTTTAGCTTGTTTTGGCAGTACGATGATGATGTAATTCTAATGAGGCGTTCTATCTCAAGTGCAAGAGAAAGGAGCAAGCTATTTGATTTCAAATGAGAAGTTGTCCCACCAATATTGCGCATCGCGGCGTTGTGTCAGCCCATCGTAATTCCCGCACCCTAACGGCTGATCGTGCCAGAAGTATTGTTTCTTTAAACATCAAGTAATGAGGAGAACAAAATGTCCCACAAAATCTTTCGTTCGTTTTTCGTTCTGACTCTGATCATCGGGTTGGT
>DATKAU010000270.1:0-5859 GCA_035514655.1 Anaerolineales bacterium | reverse complement strand
ACCCACACGTGATAGAAAGTCTCAGCCGGGGTGAGGTCCACATCCACGAACCAGGATTGCACGATGTTGTCGGGAAGGCGATCCAAACCGGCAACCTGACCATATCCGACAAACCTGTTGAAGCGGACGCCTTCTTAATCGCAGTGCCCACGCCGTTTCAGGAAGGCACGGTTGGGGAATACAACGGGCAGAAATACAAACTTGCCGATATGCGTGCGGTGACCACAGCCGCAGAAGCGATTGTGCCGTATCTCCGCAAAGGGAATCTGGTGATCCTCGAGTCGACATCACCGCCGCGCACCACCATCGACCTGGTTGCCCCCATCCTGGAGCGATCTAATCTCAAAGCCGGTTCCGACTTCCTCCTGTGCTATTCGCCGGAGCGCGTGCTTCCCGGGCAGATCATGCGCGAACTGATCGAGAACGCGCGCGTGATTGGCGGCATCTCGCCAGAGTCGGCAAAGGCGGGTCATGAGTTATATGCGACCTTTGTCAAGGGTCCTATTTTCGAAACTGATGCAACCACCGCCGAAATGGTCAAGATTATGGAAAATACTACGCGCGACGTAAACATCGCCATTGCCAACGAGTTCGCCCGCCTCGCTGATAAATTCGGCGTGGATGTGTGGGAAGCCATTCGTCTCGCCAACCTGCACCCGCGCATCAACATCCTCAGCCCGGGACCCGGCGTCGGCGGTCACTGCATCAGTGTAGACCCGTGGTTTTTCGTGGAGGCCGCACCCGATCTCGCACAACTTATTTACCAGGCTCGGAGGGTGAACGACGCACAGCCTCATTTTGTGGTGGAAAAAGCCAGGCAGGCACTCGGGGATCTGAAAGGAAAAACAATTGCCGCGCTTGGGCTGGCATACAAGCCTGATGTTGACGACCTGCGCGAAAGTCCCGCAACCGAGGTTGTTCACCTTCTCCAGCATGAAGGCGCAACAGTCAGGGCATGGGAGCCGCTCAAACCCAACGCAGTGATGAAAGGCATCACCATGGCTGAAAATTTCGATGGCGCCGTCCACGAAGCGGATGCCATACTCCTGCTGGTCAAACATACGGAATTCGTAAACATCTCCCCGGCAGAGCTGGCATCGAAAACGAAGACTCGCATTGTGGTTGACACCGTTAATGCGTGGAATGTGCCCGATTGGGAAAATGCCGGGTTTGAACTTCACCGCCTCGGCGTCAACAAATCCTCAACTGTGATTCGGAAATTGTAACTTGAAAATCCTGACTGTATTCGGCACCCGCCCCGAAGCCATCAAAATGGCTCCCGTCGTCCGCTTGTTAAGGCAGGCACCAGGTGTGGAAGCGCGTACGTGCGTCACCGCACAGCACCGCCAGATGCTCGATCAAGCGCTCGAACTATTCAACATCGAACCGGAATACGATCTTGACCTCATGCACGACGGGCAATCACTCGCGCAAATCAGCGCGGGAGTCTTTACCCTGTTAGACCCGGTGCTGGAGGAATTCAAACCCGACTGGGTGCTCGCCGTCGGTGACACAACCACGGTCGTCACCACCTCCCTGCTGGCGTTTTACCGGCGGATCAAATTCGGTCACATCGAGGCAGGTCTGCGCACTCACGACAAATGGCGCCCCTTTCCTGAAGAGATCAACCGCCGCATAGCCACAGTGACAGCCGATCTGCACTTTGCTCCAACCGAATGGTCAAAAGGGAATTTACTGCATGAGGGTGTGCCACCGGATAGGATCCACGTCACAGGCAACACGGTCATCGACGCGCTCCAGTTCGTATCCGGGCAGGATCCTCCGCAAGAGGTGCATGAACTGCTCGAAAAACTGGATGTCCGCGGAAATAAGCGCCTGGTGCTCGTCACAGCACACCGGCGCGAAAATTTCGGAAAACCGTTTGAGAATATCTGTCACGCATTGAAGGAAATTGCAGTCCGCGGCGATATCGAGATTGTTTACCCTGTCCATTTGAACCCCAACGTTCAGGAACCGGTCAACCGCATTCTCAAAGACGTCGAACACATCACACTCCTGCCCCCGCTCGATTATTTACCTCTCGTGCATGTAATGAAACAGGCGAAGTTGATCCTCACCGATTCAGGCGGTATACAGGAGGAGGCGCCTTCGTTTGGGATCCCTGTGCTCGTGCTGCGCGAGACCACCGAGCGACCGGAGGGAGTGGCTGCGGGCACGTTGAAAATTGTCGGAACGGAAGCGAGCCGGATTTTGGACGAGGCGAATTTGCTGCTCGACGATCCAATCGCTTATGAAGAGATGGCAAAGGCAGCAAACCCATACGGCGACGGTCATGCAGCGGAACGGATTGTCGATGCGCTGCTCAAGGAAGGAAATCCTTCGGAATAAGTTCATCGCCGATCGACAGCAGGTATAATGATCTTGATGAGAGCAACAGGAAATATCATCTCGTTTTTTCTTGTCCTGATTCTCCTGTTTGCAGCACGGGGGTTTGTTTTGGCACAAACCGTGGATGTGCAATTCTTCCCCGAAACCGGACATACTCTCCGCGGTGAATTTCTCAACTATTACAACAGCGCACCCGATCCATTGCTTGTTTTCGGCTACCCGATTACAGAGCAGATGATCTCGCGTGACGGAAAGACCGTCCAATATTTCCAGCGCGCACGCTTCGAACTGATCACCGATGCAGCCGGCACGCCGCGAGTCCATCTCACGGCGCTTGGGCAGGTGTTGTACAAGCCGGGTCAGCCGCAGACCATACGCAACCCTCTGGCCTGCCAGTTCATAAACGGCACCGGCTTCCCGATCTGTTTTCAGTTTCTGGATTTCTACCGCGCCAACGGCGGGCTTGAATTATTCGGGAACCCGATCTCACCGCTCGAGATGCACAACGGCATCCTCGTACAATACTTTGAAAATTCACGCTTCGAATGGCGCACGGACGGTTTTAATGGCCGCGTCGTACCCACCGATCTCGGGAGAATTTATTTCGACGTGGTGGGTGAAGACTCCGCGCAACGCAACGCGATCAAACCGTCGGACGCTGCCATCTCTCCGGTGTTATCGATCAGGATTCAGGCGTATGTTTCCAGGCCTGTCACGCGCTCGAGCGGGGATCAAACTGTGTCGGTGATCGTCCGAAGCCAGACAAATCTGGCCATTGCAAATGCAACCGGCATCGCAACTGTCGCTCTGCCGGACGGAACAACCCAGTCAATCAACTTTGTCACCGATACGCGCGGCGTGGCACAGTTCTCGTTCAATTTTAATAATCAGAGGGCGGGGGAAATGGTCCCGATCGATATAACTGTGGAATACAAAAATCTCAGCGCGAAAACAAAAGCATCTTTTCGAATCTGGTTTTAGACTTCGCTCCAACGGAAGACCGGTCCGTCCCTGCAAGCCAATCTCCAGCCGGACTTCGTTGTGACCGCACACACACCGCAGTCTGCTGCTCCCCCGCATGGGATCGGGGTGCGAATGAGGATTTCCGCATCCTGCAATGCCGGTAACTGATGCTGTGCCCCAAGCCTTTCCCTCACCTCATGCAGATTCTCACGCAATGCTTCGAACGCCATCCAATCTGCCCATTGCGCAATTTCACTCACTGCAGACAACGGTTGCACTTCCAACTCATCAGGCAGGCTGTCGGCTGGTAAATCTGTGAAGAGCACAACTGCCGCACGCTGATTTAGCGCCTGCTTAATCAACGGACGCAACCGCGAGATGGAGCCACCAAAGTCAATCAGCGCGATTTTCCTCGCAGAGGCGGGAAGATCAAATCCGCGTCCCAGGGGTCCGCGCAGGTGGAGGTCCATGCCGGGAATCCACAAATCAGGCGCAGGCGAAGCAAGAAACCCTTCGGGCGCAGATTCCGTATAATAAACAGGATCAGGCAGAGGCGAATCCGATGCGGCGCCTGTCAGCAGGTATTGCCCCGGCGAGGGGATCAAATTCAAGGGGCAGGCGATCCGCGCGTGACGGTGTCCATCTCGTAGAATTAATTCTTTAACCAGACCTTTACCTGTATGCATACCGTCATCGTATCATGGCGGTATAATTATTTCAAATTAAACCGGAGGAACCATGAATATTGTTGATGTTATTCGTTCGCTGGCTGGGTTTGCGTGGCTTGCGGCAATTGGACTGGGCATCCTTGCCGCTGTCCGCGCCAGCCGCAACCAGACTGTAAAGGGCTCGAGTTCGAGCGCGCTGATTGTCGTGATCATCGCCATCCTTCTCACGGTGCTCGGCTCGGGGTTGGTGTATGTCGAATCAAACGAACGCGGCGTTGTAAAAACCGTCCGCGCGGGTGGCGTTCGTCCGCAGGCACTTGAACCCGGTTTGCATTGGATCCTGCCCGTGGTCGAGCAGGTGGTGACCTATTCGATCTCCAACCAGACGTACACGATGTCTTTTGCGTCTCAGGAAGGACAAGTGGAAGGCGACGACTCAATCCGTGCACGCACCAAAGACGGGCAGGAAGTGATCATTGACGCATCCGTGATTTATCGGATCGACCCGGCAAAAGTGGTGCAACTTCATATCGTCTGGCAGGACAACTACGAAAACGGGGTTGTGCGCCCTGAAACGCGCGGCATCATTCGTGATGTAGCATCACAATACGGTATTGAAGAAGTCGTCTCGACGAAACGTGGTGAAATGGTGCAGATCATTACAGACCTGATGGCTGAAAGCCTGGCTGGGAATAACCTTGAACTGCTGGATTTCATCCTGCGCGATATTCATTTCAGCGAGGAATACGCTGTGGCAGTGGAACAGAAACAGATCGCCGAACAACAGGCACAACAAGCCGCATTCGTCGTTGAACAAAAAAGACAGGAAGCCGAACAAGCCCGACAGGTAGCGCAGGGTCAGGCGGATGCGGCGGTGATCGCGGCACAGGGCGCGGCGGAAGCGCGCGTCATCCAGGCAGAGGCAGAGGCGGAAGCAAACCGTCTGCTCGCGGCATCGCTGACTCCTGAATTGGTCCAGTATCAATACGTTCTGAGACTTGCTCCTGGCGTACAGACGATCTTCATCCCAACAGACAATCAATTCATCCTGCCATTGCCGGGCACGTTGGAAACACCACAATAAATTCATACAGGGGCGACCCATTGGATCGCCCCTGCAATTAGCCACATGCCCATCCCTCAATCCGGCCGCGAAATCCGCCTCACGACTCTGTCGACGTGTGCGGGTTGAGCGTCCAAATTAAGCGCTGAGGCGCTGACGCAGGTTCTGCGTCCTATGAAAGACATTTTCGATGCCGCATCGTACCCGGACCTGTTGGTGGGCTTGCACGAACCGGATGACGCGGCTGTCTGGCGTTTGGACGAGAACCGCGCGCTGGTTGTTACCACCGATTTCTTTACTCCGGTTGTAGACAATGCGTATGATTACGGATCAATCGCTGCGGCAAACAGCATGTCTGACGTATACGCGATGGGCGGGCAACCTTTCCTGGCATTGAACGTCGCAGCACTTCCCGACAACTTACCAAATGAGATTTCCAGCGAAATCATCCGCGGCGGAGCCGAGAAGGCGCGTGAAGCAGGCGTGGTGATTGCAGGCGGCCACACCGTGAGGGACAAGGAGCCAAAATACGGACTTGTGGTCATCGGTTTCGTTGACCCGCAAAAGATGCTGATCAAAGGCGGACTCCAGGTGGGTGATGCACTTGTTCTAACAAAACCGCTGGGATACGGCGTGACAACCACTGCACTGAAACGCGAACAGGCGGAAGAGAAAGACGTTCTGGAAGCTGTTGATTGGATGAAGCGGCTGAATAAATCTGCCAGCCAGCTCGCGGTTGAATTCAACCTGCACGGAGGCACGGACGTTACCGGTTTTGGCATACTCGGTCACGGGCTCGAGATGGCAGACACATCA
>DATKAU010000269.1:0-3324 GCA_035514655.1 Anaerolineales bacterium | reverse complement strand
TCTCTGTGCCGTTTTTGATTCCATTCACGGAGGAGTGCCATGCCCAAAATTCGCTTCGACAAATTCTATCGCTACAACGAACTCACACGTCTTTTGAAGGACTATGCCAGGGAATATCCAAATCTAATTCGTTTGGAATCGATCGGGAAAAGCCATGAGGGGCGCGAGGTCTGGCTGGTCACAGCGACCAACTTCAAGTCCGGAAATGATTCGGAGAAACCTGCCTTTTGGGTGGATGGCAACATCCATGCCTCCGAGGTCACTGCCTCCGCGGCGGCGTTGTATCTCATCCATTCATTGGTCACAAAATATAAGCAGGATGAAAATTTCACGCGCGCACTGGATACGCGCGCGTTTTACATCGTGCCGCGCGTAAATCCCGATGGGGCGGAATGGGCGCTCGCCGACAAGCCAAAGATCATCCGCTCGAGCACGCGCGCATATCCGTATGCTGATGACGCGATGGATGGTCTTGTGAACGGCGAAGATATTGACGGCGATGGACGCATCCTGCAAATGCGCATCGAGGACACGAACGGCGCATGGAAATCACATCCTGACGAGCCGCGCTTGATGGTTCGCCGCGACCCGATCGAAACAGGTGGAAAATATTATCGCATTCTGCCGGAGGGACTGTTGAAAGATTATGATGGCGTCACGATCAAAGTGCTTGGACCCAAACAGGGTTTGGACCTGAATCGCAACTTTCCGGCGGGCTGGCGAACGGAAAATGATCAGCATGGCGCGGGTCCTTATCCAACCTCCGAACCTGAGGCGCGCAACCTTGTTGACTTCATTGCGAAACATCCCAATATCACAGGCACGATTTCGTTCCACACGATGAGCGGTGTATTGCTGCGTCCGTATGATGATCGTCCCGACGATGCATTTCCCACCGACGACCTGTGGACGTTTCAAAAGATCGGTCAGAAGGGAACTGAGATCACCAGTTATCCGCATATCTCGGTCTTTCACGATTTCAAATATCATCCCAAGCAGGTCATCACGGGCGGGTTCGATACCTGGACATACGACCATGTTGGCGTCTTTTCATGGACGGTTGAATTTTGGAGTCCCATCAAACAGGCGGGCATCGAAAAATTCAAATTCATTGATTGGTATCGCGAGCATCCGATTGACGATGACCTCAAAATGCTCAAGTGGAATGACGAGACTCTCAAGGGCAGGGGGTATGTCAATTGGTACGCGTATAAACATCCGCAGCTTGGAAATGTGGAGTTGGGCGGCTGGGACTTCCTGCACATCTGGACGAATCCGCCGCTCGAGTTTTTGGAGAAGGAGATCAGTTCGTTCCCCGAATGGATCGTGTGGCACGCTCTCATCTCACCGCGGCTTGTTCCGTGGGAAACGAAAGTTACCTCCCTAGGAGCGGATTCCTATCGCATCCGGTTCGTGATCCAAAATGAGGGCTGGCTTCCGACCTATGTGACGAAGAAAGCGCTTGAAAAGAAAGTGACCCGCGGCGTGATCGCGGAGATCGTTTTGCCGAAAGGCGTTTCATTGCAATCCGGGAAGAAACGCGAAGAACTCGGCGAATTGGAAGGACGCGCGTATAAGACTGCCTTCGCCGATGAAGCCGAAGAAAGTACAAATGAACGCGTCAAAGTGGAATGGGTGGTGAAAGCGAAAAAGGGGACAAAGGTCAAGGTGACCGCAAAACATGACAGGGCCGGCGTGGTGAGGGCGGAAGTCGTATTGAAGTAAAAAAGCGAGAATAAAGAGGAAAGACACTGGCACCGCACGCACACCTGTCCTGGCGGACGGTGCCAGGGAGTGCAGGTTAGAAAGAAGGTTGAGCATATCTCAGCCTTCTTTTGTTTTTGCGGAACTTTTATGTTTCCCTATCGTCATTCGATTAACGCCGAAATAAAATCTTTTGTTCACGGAGGAAAAATGAAAACCCGATCCGCTCTATTCATGTTGTTTGTCCTCGCCACAATGCTTGTCCTTGCCGCGTGTGGAGGTGCGGCTGCTCCCGCGACCGAAGCGCCTGCTGAAATTTTTGCTGTTGAACCTTCCACGGTAGAACAGCCTGCTGTAAAAGAGGGAGAAAGCCTTCCGCAGGGTCAAGCTCTTGTGGAAGCCCCATTGGCGCCGATGCCCACCGCCGCCGCGTATGAAATTTCTGATCCATCGGGGGATTTGACCGTGATCGAACGCTCCAACCGTATGATCGTCAAGAACGCAGATGTCCGCTTGATGGTGAAGGATACCGATGTTGCCATTGATCGCGCCACGCAGATCGTCGGCGACGCGGGCGGATACATCGTCAGCTCGCGCGTCTGGTATCAGGACTATTACGGCAATAACCTGAAATATGCCGCCATCACGATCGGCATCCCTGTGGAGGAGTTCGAGCGCACGCTCGTTCGCCTGCGTGATCTGGCTGTCCGCGTGGTGGATGAGATTGCTGCAGGTGATGACGTGACGGAGCAATATGTTGACCTGCAGTCGCAGTTGACCAACCTCGAAGCCACCCGCGCCCGCATCCAGGAATTCCTCAAAGATGCCAAGACGATTGATGAAGCCCTGCGCATCAATCAGGAACTGGCGAACATCGAATCTCAGGTCGAGCAGATCAAGGGGCGGATGAACTATCTCAATGACCGTTCCGCCTTTTCGACCATCACGATCAACTTCGAGCCTGAATTCCCCGTCCTGACCCCCACACCGACCGCAGCGCCGCGCCCCACTGCAACACCAATCCCGTGGAACCCGGGCGAGACATTTGGTGAAGCGAAGGGCACGGTCACTGTCTTGTATCAGGGAATCGCCAACTTCCTCATTTGGCTGGTTGTGGTGATCGTCCCGGTCGTTCTGCCGCCTGCGATCATTTTATGGGGATTGTGGAAGTGGATGAATCGCAAGACAGTGAAGGTGGTGAGTGAAAAGGCGCAAGGGGATTAGTAAATAGTAAGCTGTAATGAACCAGGGACAGCAGGTGAGGCTGTCCCTGGTTCTGTCTAGATTCGTAAAAGAGCAATCTATACCCCAAACCCACTATCTGCAAAATTGACCAAATCGTTATCAAGCCGCTTCCAGCCGCGGACGTGAACGGTCTATGTGCCGCGCTAGAAACAGGCTATTCACCTCTTTCAAGAGCCCATATTCTCCAAAGCAGTCTTCGCACTGAAGAACGGAGGAAATATTCTAGTCCACAAAGGCTTTGGTGCATGAAAGGCTAGACAAAAGAGGCGCGAGAATGTAACTTTGGGTTTATGCCTAAACAATCAAAGCCATCCTCGCGCCGGAAG
Source organism: Anaerolineales bacterium (assembly GCA_035514655.1). Lineage (GTDB taxonomy): Bacteria > Chloroflexota > Anaerolineae > Anaerolineales > Villigracilaceae > Defluviilinea. The sequence goes on along the minus strand of DATKAU010000269.1, from coordinate 49 downwards.
ACATTATAGCGTGTCCAGAACTGGTCTGAGTACGAGAAATCGTTGGTTC
>DATKAU010000268.1:0-7138 GCA_035514655.1 Anaerolineales bacterium | reverse complement strand
CGCCGAACTCATGCGCCTCAACCTCGCCGGCACGGTCATCTTTTCGATCAGCGGATTGGTGATGGCAAGCCTGCAAGCCAACCAGCATTTCCTCCTGCCCGCGCTTGCCCCAACTATGTACAACATCGGTCTGATCTTCGGCGCGGTCTATCTCACGCCGCGTTTCGGCATTCACGGAGTGGTGTACGGCGCGATCCTCGGCGCGGCTTTGCATCTGTTGATCCAAATCCCGGCGTTGTTCAAATATGAATTCAAATGGACTCTCGCGCTGGACCTGCGTCACACCGGCTTGCTCGAAGCGTTGAAATTGCTGGCTCCGCGCCTGGCAACGATGTTCGGGATTCAAGCAATCGTCATCGCGCGCGACAACCTCGCTTCGCGGCTGGACCAGGTCGGCGCGGTGACATCGCTAACCTACGGTTGGATGATCATGCAGACGCCTGAAACCCTGCTCGGCACCGCGATCGCCACAGCCATGCTCCCCACGCTTGCCGAACTCGCCACGCGCGAAGACTGGGTTGAGTTCCGCTCCACGATCGAACGCGCCCTACGGGTTTTGATCGCGTTGACGATTCCCATCGCGGCGGTGATGGCGGCGGGGATCAGTCCGCTCGTTCGCGCGATCTTCGGCTTCGATGAAGCCACCTCCACGCTGTTGACGTGGACAACGCGCGCCTACCTCCTCACCCTGACCGGGTACTGCATTCAAGAGATTGCCGGTCGTTCGTTCTACGCGCGGAGGGAGCCGATCTTTCCGCTGTACGCGGTGATCCTGCGGTTGATCATGTTCATCGGCATCGGGGCTCTTGGGATCACATTCTTCAAGAATGTCGGCGCGCCAATTATTGCATTTGCAGAGATAGCGTTATTGATCGAGTCCATTATCCTCTTCGGCTGGCTGAGCAAACGGCTGGACGAACCCATCGTTGTGTGGAGCGCGGTCGGCAAAGGATTGGTCGCCGCACTGGTCGGAGGCGTGACAACTTATGTGCTGGCGGACAAGGTGCCCGGGTCAGCGGTGTTGACCGCGCTGCTCGGCATGACCGTCGGCGGTTTGATCAGCCTCCCGATCATCTGGTCCGAAATTAAATTGCTGGTAAAACTCTAAAAATCAAGGCTGATATAATCAATCCCATGTCTGATCATCTTGGAAGCACACAACCCAATATCAAAATAAAAAGGGCGCGGTTCGGCAGGTCGGTCCTGTTCAACGCACTCGGCTTGATCGTCCTCCTCTTCCTGGCAATTCTCGGCGGATACCAATCCGGCATCGCCGTGCGCAGGCAGAACCAGAATACGGTAATGGCACAGCAGCTCGGCGAGCAGTTCCAGTACGCACTCGTGGACATCGAATTCGGCAGGTACGATAACGCGCGCCAACGCATCGAGTGGATCATCCAGCACGATCCGTCCTTCCCCGGCGCGCAGGAACAATTAACCAAGGTGCTGGTACTAATCAACGTGCCGACGCCCATCCCCACCGCGTCGCTTACGTCCACGCCCGATTTTTCAGGCGCGGAGCAGGCATATGCGAGCGCGCAGCAATTAATCGCCGCGCAGGACTGGCCCGGCGCGATCGGCGCGCTCGATGAAATGCGCAAACTTGACCCTAACTACCAGACCTCGCTTGTGGACGGCATGTATTATTTCGCCCTTCGAAACTACGGCGTGAATTTGATCAACCAGGGGAATCTCGAAGGCGGCATCTATCAGGTGACACTCGCCGAACGGTTCGGTCCGCTCGACCGCGACGCCACCGGTCTGCGCGAAGGCGCCCGCATCTACATTATTGCCGCGTCGTTCTGGGAACTGGACTGGTCGCAAGCCGTGTTCTATTTCGATCAGGTCTATCGGGGCTGGGCAGGTCTTTGGGATGGCACAATGACTACGACGGAGCGTTATCGCATCGCCACGATGCGCCTCGGCGACGATTTGTTGTTGAGAGGCGATCACTGCGGAGCCTATTCACAATACACCAACGCGCAGGCTCTGGGTGCCCTGGATCAGCAAGCGCAGCAGGGATTCAATGAAGCGTCTGCGGTATGCTTCCCGGCTACCGAGACAATTGCCCCCGTGACGACACCATCCGAAACACCGACTCCAGGCGGACCACCACCAGAGGAAAAAACACTCACGCCAACGGAAACCCCGACTGAAACACCTACTACGGGTCCATGACGCCTCCCCCTATCTGGGCGCTTGCGCTGGTGTATTGGCTGCATTTTCTTGCCACGGTGGTGTGGGTGGGCAGTCTGGCAGCGATCGCGCTCCTCATCCTTCCGGCGATGAAACGCGCCCTTGAGCCTGATGCACAGCTCGTGCTCATCGAAGCGATCCAAAAAAGGCTCGAGCCCATCGCCTGGTTCAGCATCAGCCTGTTGATCCTCACAGGCTTGTTCCAGATGAGCGTCAACCCGCATTACGACGGGTTCCTCTCCACCAGCACGCAATGGTCGCTGGCCATCCTCGCCAAACACCTGCTGGGCATGATCATGGTCGCGGTCAGCGCAATTCAGACGTGGGAAGTGATCCCCGCCATCCGACGCGCCATCATGGCTTCGAAGAAAACCGGGACCAGTGACAATTTGGCATCCCTGCAGAGGAGGGAGGTCCGCCTGCTTTGGATTAATTTCCTGCTCTCGGTGTTGATCCTCGGTGCGACGGCTGTCGCGCGCGCGTCCTAAATTCAAGTCTTTCGTTGACGGTCTGAGACCGTAAAAATACAACAGCCCGCCTCCTTCACGGGGACGGGCTGTTTCTGTTTCTTGCGCGTTTCCCACGCGGACAAGTCTACGGCACGGTAACGTTGAACACGTATTCCTGCACCACCACATACCCGCCGCCGTATCTCACACCAACCACAAAATAAACCGGTGCGTACCCGTCCGGCATTCGGGATGTGTCTGACTTGGCTTTGTAGGTGATCTCCAGCGTGGCAAACGTTCCACTCCTGGCGCGATCACCGCCCTTGACTGCAACAACGCCTTTTCCCGGGAACTGGAAACTCGGGTTCGCGTGGACACTGCTGAATGGAACATCGCTTTCCACCTGCACCACGACTGTAAAAGTCTCACCAACGGTCATGGTGGAAGGCAACCCGCTGACGAGTGTAAATTCAGTCACCGGCACGGGTGCGGCGGCGGTGAGCAGCCCATTCCCCAACCCCAAAATGAGGATCAAACCCAGCATTGCAACGATCTTTTTCATGATGAATCTCCTGGAATTAAATCGGCAGAACTCAGCCGTGATGAACAGTTCAAGTGTACCTTGGGAAACACGATATGAAATTTGCAGGATTGCAGGGTGCGTGATAAAAGGATTACAGTTGGATCAACGCAGGAGCAGGCACGCCGGTCAGATCATATGCCATCGCGCCGGTGATCCTCACAGGTACGATCTCACCAATCGGCGCACCGCCTTCGATGAAGACCATGCCGTCGATCTCGGGAGCATCGCGGTATGAACGCCCAATGGCAATACCCTTGTCGCGTCCTTCCACCAGTACGTCCAGCGTTTTGCCCACGTATGATTGATTGACCTGCATTGAAATCCCTTGCTGCAGGTCCATTAACTGCTCATAGCGCGCCTGTTTCACTTCCGCAGGGATCGGGTCGCCGAGCGGCTCGCTGGTCGTGCCAGGCTCGAACGAGAATTGGAACGTGCCTACGCGGTCGAAGCGGATCTCCTTCACAAAATCGACCAGCGCCTGATATTCCTCCTCGGACTCACCCGGGTAACCGACGATAAACGTGGTGCGGATGGCGAGATTCGAGATCTTCGAGCGCATCTTGCCCAATGTGCGATGCACCCAGTCGATGTTCGATGGCCGGCGCATGCGGTACAGGGTTTTGGGGTGTGCGTGTTGCAGAGGCATGTCGAGATACGGCAGCACTTGTTTGCTCGAAGCCATCACGTCGATCAATCGATCCGTCACATAGCCGGGATAGGCATACATGATGCGGATCCATTCCATATCCGGGACGGAGGTTGTGAGCTGCTCGAGCATGATCGCCAGACCGTCTTTCATCCCCAGATCGTGACCATAATCAGTTGTATCCTGCGCGATCAAGATCAACTCGCGCACACCCGCGTCACGCAGACGGCGCGCTTCATCGAGGATCAATTCGACAGGGCGCGAGACCGCCGTCCCCTTGATCAACGGGATCGCACAAAACGCGCACGGGCGGCGGCATCCGTCCGCAATTTTCACGTACGCGCTTGCTCCTGCAATCGAGGCGCGCAACGCGTTCTGTTCATCTGCGCCAACGGTTTTGACATCGGGCAGGTGATACAACGGCTCAGGGTGCGGACCCTTGCGAAGTTCGCGCACGACCTGCACGATGTCCATCCAGCGGCGCGTGCCAAGCACCCCGTCTATACCCGGGACTTTTTCCGCGACTTCAAAGCCGTATCGCTGGGTGAGGCACCCCGCCGCGATCAGAATTTGATTGTTGCGTTTGCCCTCGGCGAGTTCGCGCAGAACGTTCAACGACTCCTGCTTGGCGGGACCGATAAAGCCGCACGTGTTGACGATCAACACATTGGCATGCGAAGGATTCTCTACAGCGTGGTAACCGTCGCGCACGAGGAGCTGCGCCATCGAATCCGAATCGACAGTGTTCTTGGCACAACCGAGGGAGACAAGGTGAAAAGAATTTTTAGGCACGAATTTCTCGCTTTATGGCGTACTTGTCGTACGCGGTGTATTCGACGGCACAGGTGTGGACGTCGCCGGGACGGTGGCAGTTGGCGTGTGTGTGATGGTGGGTGTCAACGACGGCAGAGGTGTGGGTGTGACGACTTCCTCTTCGAGGTAAATGTTATTCACCACCTGACCGAAATCGCCCATCAAGCCAAGGTCACGTCCATTATAGACGACGCGGATCGCCGCGCCGCTCCCCACCAGCACTTCGATCTGGGTTTCGGCTTCAAAGAGATACGCGTTCCCCGTGACTACACGCCCGTTGAAAACTTCTTCGCCGTCTACGATCACGCGCATGTACGTCCGTTCAACGGCGATCAGGTTTACCTGCACGCTGACATTCAGGTTCTGCGTCGGGATGACGATGGTCACTGTGGGAGCAAGCAGACCATCCTCCACCGGCGCGAGCGTGGCGGTTGGAGTAAATAGCGAAGGATCTGTCGTGGCGAGCAGCACGTCTGAAATGGACGGCGCGGTCGGCTCGATATCCTCCTCACTCAAAATCGTCATCACGCGGCTCACACCCCAGACCGTAAACCCGATCAACAGAATGGCAATCCCAAACCCGAAGATGATATCCCCGGCGATGAAACTGCGGATCGGAGGGATGCGCGACACGATCGGGTCGCCTGGCTTGCGCGCCGGTTTTTGCGGGTTGCGTTCGCGGTACCGCGCCTGCAGGGCGTCGGCATAGCGGAGCAGGATGGAGTCTATATCGAGATCGAGGAATGAGGCGTAGTTCGACAACATGCCGCGGGTCTGCACCGTGGACGGGAGGTTATCCATCGCGCCGTCTTCGAGGGCGGAAAGATAATGAGCCTTGACGTGCGTGTTGCGTTCCACTTCGTCCAGATGCAGGCTGAGCATCTCGCGTCGTTTGCGCAGCTCCGCGCCGATCTCCACAAAGATCTCGGCCGAGGATGGTTGAGGCGCGGTATCAGATTCAGATTCAGGTTGTCCTTCGACCGATGCCTGAGATTCAGAAGGTGCAGTTTCCGTTGCGACCTTCTCCTCTAATGGTGTTTCTTTCGATTGGGTAACGGAAATGATCGAACTGAGCCGGTTCAGCCACGTCTGCCACAATGTCTCGTTGACTTCCTGTTGAGTTGGCTCCTGCGCTTGAGGTGGTTCGATGGACTCCGAAGAATCAGGTTCGGCCTCAACCACAGGCTCTTGAATTGGTTCGGGTTGTTGTTTGGAGGCGGATTCAGGCTCAATTTTTTTACGACCGCGTCGTTTCGGTGATGTGTCAGACTCGGATGCGGCAGGTGACGCTTCGGGCTGAGAGTCCGCTTTTTTGCGGCGGGCAGGTTTCGGTGAAGTTTGAGGCGTCGTCTCTTGCGCGGACGCTTCGTCTTCACTCAACGAGCGCACGGGAGGTTGAGCAGCCGGTGACGGAGCCGCATCCATCGGCGTGATCATCTCACCTGAAGGTGCACTCTGGGTCTGCGCGCGCATATCCTCGAGCAGTTGATCGAGGTTCATGCCGAGAAACTCCGCGTAGTTTCGTAGATAGCCGCGCGCCTGCACAGGCGAGGGCACCACCGAATGATCGTCGGCTTCGAGCGCCCGTAGGTAGGCGACGCGGATGCGCGTGGATTCGAATACCTGCTCGAGCGTCAGGCGTTTTTCTTCGCGGACTTGTTTGAGTTGCTGACCGATGGTTTGCATTACATGAAACAAAACATCACCAGCGGCCCACCTCTACGGCGGGATTCTGCTGGTGATGTAACGAGTGACGGGGAGGGCCTTACGATGACGCGGTTTCCGGCGCTTCGGCTTCAGCAGGCGCCTGCTCTTCAACAGACTCGGCAGAGCCTTCTTCGTGAGCTTCGCCCTCGCGGTAGACAATGATCTTCACTTCGGGGACGAGGTCCATCGTCAGGCGGACGCGCGCCTTGTACTCGCCGAGGTTGCGGATCGGCTGCATATCGATCTGCTGTTTCTTCACTTCGTAGCGGGTTTGTTCCTGGATGGCGGTTGCCACATCCTGCGTGGTGATCGAGCCGTAGAGTTTGCCGGTTTCCCCCGCCTTGGCGGCAAAATTGAGCACCACACCGTTCACATTCGCCGCCAGATCCTTGAGTTCGCTGTTCAACTCTGCGCGTTGGACTTCAGCTTTTGAGCGAATTTTCTCCGATTGCGAGATCGCGCCGGCGGTCGCAAGCACTGCCAGCTTTTGCGGGAGCAGGTAGTTGCGGCCATAGCCGTCGGCGACCTTCTTGATGTCGCCCGCGCGCCCCAGTTTGTAAACGTCCTTGACAAGCATGACTTTCATTGTTCAAGCCCTTTCGTGCTTTAATATGGTATGCCGCAAAAACCGCGGCACCTCGGCTGTGATAGCCTCGGGGGCGAAGGGTACTACGCCCGGCGGCAAATTTTACCACAAGTATCCACTAATCAACGCCAATCGCGCGAAGTTTTTATTTGCGTGGA
>DATKAU010000267.1:0-3422 GCA_035514655.1 Anaerolineales bacterium | reverse complement strand
CGCCATCTGCATCCAACACGACGATATCGCCTGTTGAAATACTGGTTCCACCCACGGTGACAGGATTATTCAATTCGCCGATCTTTGTCTTCGTTGCGCCTCTCACGCGGATGAAGTGACTCCAGATGGGCAGACCCAACTCGATGAGTTCGCTCACATCCCGGACGGACGCGTCCACCAAAATCCCTGCCGCTCCTTTGACCTTGACCTGGGTCGCCAGCAACTCGCCGATCAGCGCCACGGGAGCTGGCTCTGGCATGCTCAACACCAGCACCTCCCCGGGTTGAATCTGCTCGATGACGGCGTGTACCATCAGGTTGTCATCCTGGCCGCAAAACACGGTGCGCGCAGGACCTGCCACACGACTGTCCGGTATGATTTGAATGAGTGGGATGTCTATCAACCCCTCGCGCCCTGAGGCTTCGTAAACTGTTGCCACGCCGAGTTCACTAAAGCGGAGGATGTCATTTGCGTTCATAGGCTTGGCACCACCCATGGCAATGTTCGGAAATGAGCTTCTGCAAATTTGATATCCGCATTGCCGGATATTCTGCGCGCATGGTTTGCGCGGCGCGTGGCGAGTTCGCTGTAATATTTGTGCAAATAACTCTGTGCTTTCATGGCATCCATGGCTTTGATTTTCATTTCCATTACTGGTGTGATGTCAACAAACACGTTGGGTTTGAAGTCGCATAGTTCAGGCTGGTGGGGTTCGAAGAAGTATAAATCAGGCGGCGTGATGCGGCTGAAGGCGCTGGCTACACCGGCGCCCGTCGATAAGAGCCGCGCCTTCTGCACCATTTGGGATGCAACGGGATGGTCAGGGTTGAACGGATCAACCGGATTGTGTGTCAGCACGATATTCGGCTCAAAATCCTGGAAGATATTGACCAGCTGATCGATTGCTGCATCTGTCATGTTTAATGGATAGTCGCCGAGATCAAGGCAGCGAAACTCCGCGCCGACCGCCTCCGCCGCCGTCTTTGCCTCCACGTGACGAATCCGCTTCACATTCTCAACCGTTTGATTCAGTTCCTTCCACAATTCGCCTGACTCTCCCCTTTCGCCATACGAGAGGGCAATAACGCTGGCGCTGCCGCCTTGTGACGTGATCGTGGCAATCGTCCCGGCCGCGCGCCAGACGAAATCGGCGGAGTGCGCTCCGACAACAAGTATTTTCTTAGTCATCCTTTTTCTCCAGGATTTCCTTCAACCTCTTGATGGAGGCTTGACTTGTGAACGAGGAAACGCCAATCGAGTTTAGCATCTCCACAACTGCTTCCATCTCATCCACCCTGCGTTTGGCATGTTTGATACTGCCGCTGACAAAGCGGTCGATCATCGCCTCATCGTAAATAATCTTCAACATTTGAGCGCGGGCATATTCGGTCATATTGAGCGCCTCCGCAGCTTCCAGACATTCCATGATCACAGCCGCGACACCCTTATACATGATACTCCTCACCAGTTTGTGTGTTGCTGCATTCCCCGCTTCTCGATCCAGATAAGTGACAGACATCCCGAAAGGAGTCATCTTTTCCGCAAAATTTTTCGCTCCGCTTCCAGAAGCATAGACCTGTGTGCCCAACCCTTTGGGCGGCACGGGGTCCATCAGGGCCGCGTCCACGAACGAGGCGCCTGTTTTCTCGATGATGGGGGCAATATCACGTTTGAGTTGAGGCGCCGCCGTGTTCAAATCGGCATAGAGCTGATCAGGCTGGAGAACCGAAGCCACTTCCGTTGCGACATGCACCGCGACCGATGCCCAATTGACGCTCAACACAATGTCCGCTCCCGATGCAGCGGCGGGGTTGCTGGAGGCAAAATGCAATCCATTCGGAAGATTACGCGGTTCGGGATCCCAGCCGCGCACCTGGACGCCCTTCGCGATCAAATCGCGGGCAAACGTGCCTCCAGCCTCACCGATTCCCAAAATCGCAATGATCATGATGCCAGCCGGGAAATGAAGTGCTATTCAAACTTTTCGTAAGGCAGCCCCACATAATTTTCAGAGAGCACCGTCCGCCCAGCCTCGGAGCCGGTGAGATAGTCGAGTTCGGCAACCTGCAGACGCCTGGTCATCGGGTCGTCATCGAGCTTATGCAGGAGGGAGGTGTACCACCAGGAGAAGCGGATCGCCTTCCACACGCGGCGAAGCGCGGCATCTGAATATCGGTCGAACAGATCGGTCCGTTTTTCCTTGTAGTAGGCAAGCAGGGCGCGCGAGAGGTAGTAAATATCCGAGGCGGCGAGGTTGAGTCCTTTCGCGCCTGTGGGTGGGACGATATGCCCAGCATCGCCTGCAAGGAACATGCGCCCGAATCGCAGCGGTTCGGCGACAAAGCTATGCAGAGGCGTAATGCTCATCTCCAGCCGCGGACCTGTCGTCACGTTTTCCGCTTCTTCTGGTGGAAGGCGGCGGCGCAGTTCATCCCAAAAGGCGTCGTCGGTCCAGTTTTCAACCTTATCGTCAAGCGTGCATTGAATGTAATATCGACTGCGCGTGTGTGAGCGCATACTGCATAAGGCAAAGCCGCGTTCGTGGTTGGCATAAATCAATTCTTCCTTGACCGGCGGAACCTCAGAGAGGATTCCCAGCCAGCCAAAAGGATAGGTACGTTCAAAGTTTGCGATCTTATCAGTGGGTATGCTCCTCCTTGCCACGCCATGATACCCGTCACAGCCTGCCACGAAATCGCAAATCAACTCTTTTTGTTCACCGTTTTGCTTATAAATGATTCTGGGATTGTTCGTATCATAATCCTCCACGCGGAGAGCCGGCGCTTCATAATGAACAATGCATCCCACATCATCGATATGCGCCTTCATCAGGTCGTGAGTGATCTCGGTCTGACCATAGACCATCACCACCTTGCCGCCGGTATGTTTGGGGAAATCGATACGCTCAAGCCGGCCATCGAAGGCGATATTGATCCCCTCGTGGACAAGTCCCTCGCGATCCATACGCTCGCCCGCTTTGGCCTCCCGGAGCAAATCTGCCATGCCTTGTTCGATCACCCCCGCGCGAATACGACCCACCACATATTCACGGCTGCGGCTTTCCAAAATGACCGAGTCAATTCCCTGAAGGTGAAGCAGGCGCGCGAGCAGTAGCCCCGATGGACCTGAACCAATGATGCCAACCTGAGTTCTCATTAATTTCTCCTGCGAGCCGTATAGAGCGGCCGCATGGAGATCAGCCCCACACCTCCTTCGCTGTTTCCACAACCAGTTTCAGTTTAGCCTCCTGGTCCGCCGCGGTGACCAGGTTGCCTTCCTCCGTGGAGGCGAAGCCGCATTGCGTGCTCAGGGAGAGCCGATCCATGGGTACATACTTCGAAGCTTCATCGATGCGCTGCTTCAATTCATCCTTGCTTTCGAGTTTCGGTTTTTTCGAAGTGACCAGTCCCAGCACCCCCGTC
>DATKAU010000266.1:0-3028 GCA_035514655.1 Anaerolineales bacterium | reverse complement strand
TTGGAGTATTTGAATCTCCCAGTCTGTATAGCCACTAAAATTAAAATTTGTGGTATCTCCAGTAGCTCCAGATTGACTCATCCAACAAGCATCGTCATCCTCGGCACACCCACCTGAGGAAATTGCTCCAATGCTGCTATTTCGATTTGATGCAGTAAGCCGACAACCACCAGCACACGAACGGAATTGTGAAGTAAATCTTGGTACTGACTTGTTTTTGCTTGGCTTAGGACAACCACTCAGACCTTTTACTTTTCCGCAATGCCCACTAGGATCAATAAGATTTATAGGGTCATTGTAGACGTATGAAAAGCGATTGAAAGCCTGGGGGTTTGCCGGGTTGGGAATAATGCTATCCGGTTGCAGGAATCGGTTGATATAAGGCGAAACAAACTCTTGACTGTAATCAATAACTCACAAATTACTCTCCCACAGTTATCAAATCCTTGATCCGTTCAAATATTCCAGGACCAATCCCCGATACGTTGACAATATCTTCAATGCGGGCAAAGGGACCATTTTCCTCGCGGTATTCGATGATCTTTTGCGCCGTGGTCGGACCAATCCCCGGCAGGGTCTCCAACTCGAATTGCGAGGCGGTGTTGAGGTTGATCAGCTCCGAACTCGACGCGATCACTTCCACTGCCGGTGTGGGCAATACGATCGAGGCCCCCTCGGTGTAAGGGATGTCAATCTGTTCGCCGTCTTCCAGAACGCGTGCCAGGTTGATTCCGGATTTTTCCGCCTCTGCGAGGAACCCGCCCGCGGCAGAGATGGCATCCTGCACGCGCGCGCCTTGTGGCAGCGCATACACGCCCGGGCGCGGCACTGCGCCGGTTATGTGGACGATGATTGGCGCCTCGGTGGGAACCGGGCGGAGCGTCACCGCCTCTCCTGCCGGGTTACGCGCCACCACCCATATAAGCGCAGCCACAAACAGGCCGAACAAGATTCCCGAAGCTGTGTACAGAACCGATTTGAGTATTTGCATCGCAGGTATTTTACTGCAACTTCATCACCAGCAGGTGCTCACCTTCGCGCGCGAACGTCATCACGATGTTTGCCATGCGGCTCAGACGCTGGAAATATTTCGGCATCTCCGCGTAGGGCAGGCTGACAAAACCAAATTTTTCGTACAACGGTCCCATCGTGGAGAGACAGGTGAGGTAAAGCGGCCTTGGGCTGTCCTTCAGAAGGTTTTCGATGATTGCCCGTGCGATCCCCTCGCCGCGGCGATCGGGACTCACCGCAATGGAGGCGAGTTCAAGGATATCCTGCCCGTGAGGCTTTAACTGTCCCGTACCGATCACCTGATCCTGCACGTCGACCGCGACGATAAAACGCCTCGAATCCAGGCCCATCGGGTTGATCCCCACCAAACGGATCAGATCCTTGATTTGGCGCGCTTCCGACTCCCGCGCAGGACGAAGAACAATATTTTTCATGATAATAACGAGATTGCCACGCCGCTACGCGGCTCGCAATGACACTAAACGACTCCAGCTGCAACGATAATGATGAACGTCGATATAAACCAGTGGATCAAAAACGGATAGAGAAACGATTTCGTCCTCCATGCCACCCAACCGAAGGCGAAGCCGCCGAAGATTGTCGAGAGCGTCTCCACTTCCGGTTTGCCGTTGTGCATGAGCGCAAAAGGGACTGCCTGCAGCCACAGCGACTCGGGTCCGAACTTGCGCAGGTAGCCAAATAAGATCCATCCCCTGAACAGGAATTCCCAGCCGATCAAATCAAGGAATGTCGTCCACGGCAAGCCGTTCATGTATGGCTGGTAGTACGCCCGCATTGACTCATCACCGCTTCCCAATAGATAAATCACGGGAGCCATAATCAAGACACCGATCCCTGTGATCATGAGTCCCGCTTTCCAATCGCCAAGCGAAAAGCCGTATTCCATTGGGTTTTCACGAAACAGGAATACGATGATAAACAGGGGAATGACAAGATACAGGATCACCCGATCCCAATATTTGAATTGCGTCAGACTGTGATAGTAATCAACCATCAGCAGCAGCGTGGAAACGATTGTTATCGTGACAATTTTCCATTCGAATTTGAGTTTTTCGCCAGGCAGGTAATTCATGGTGATCAGTATGGGAAGTAGGATTGGTTGCCGTTGGGTCCGAGCAACTGGGCGATTTTATCCCAATCCCGGTTTAGTTCAAATCCCCAGTTGGCTGCCAGCAGAAGCATACAAACGATCGAGAAAACAACGAGAACCTTTCGGGTCTGCGATTCACGCCAGCGGGCGGTGAAGACGCCAAATCCGCTCGCCCACCATTGCGCGGCAAGGATTGCGAAATACGGCACCAGAGCAAGGTGAAACCGATCCTCCGAAAGAATTAACACATGGGGCGTGATATACCCGATGAATAACAGTCCCAGCAAAACATGTCCAGATTCCCATTGCAGGAGCGAAAGCCCCAGCGCAGCGAAGACGGAAATGAAAATGAACGGCAATAGCAGAACGGCAGAGATCGTCAGGAGCAGTGGGAGCGGCACGAACCCGATAATGTTGTTGCCATAAAAATACATCAGCACGCGTTTTTCGAGTCCAAAGAAAAAGCCGAGGCGGTTAATGGCAAGCGGTATCAATCTCCCAGGCTCCGCTTTGATGAACTCGATCGCCTTCTCCGTCCCGACGCGGTCGCGCTCGGCATCGTCGAGGATGGGCAATAAATCGAGCGAGGGACCGAACACAAATGAGCCGTTGCCGTTCGGGTGGTAACCAAGATACAGGTTGTATCCCATCGAGGTCTCGATGCCGGTCGGTTTTTGATGCAGGATGGAGTTGCGGATGATCCACGGGGAGATGACGAGCAGAAAAGAAACGACAGCCAGAAATGCGCGTTTGCCATGCAAGAAAATCAAAAGGCAGAAGGCGGCAAGAGCAAAAGCCAAAATGACAGAGCGAGTCAGGGCTGTAAGACCGAGGAAGATACCGGAGAGCAGCAGATTGAGAGTGGCAGGTTTTTCAATTGATTTGAGAAGAACAAGAAAAGAAACC
>DATKAU010000265.1:0-4409 GCA_035514655.1 Anaerolineales bacterium | reverse complement strand
CGGGTTGAAAGACGACGCCGACGACAGTTTCATCATCAAACCCACCCTCGACGAGGGCGTTGAATGGTGCGAAAACAAAATCCTTGCCCGGCAGGGTATGAACGATCTCACCGGTTTCATCGAACGCGTCGAGCACCAGATCAAACGCGTATTCCCCGGCTTGCAGGGCGTGGACAGGTTGTTGAAATATCTAGAGCGCAGGGAGTTACGCGAAGGCGAGACCCTCCTCAAGCAGGGCGACCTCGCCGATGAGATGTTCTTCGTCGAATCGGGTCTGGTGACGATTGAACTCGAAATGCCGAACAACAAACGCATGCGCCTGCGCAGCATCCGCGGCGGCGCGACGGTCGGCGAGATGGGTTTGTATCTGCGCAACGTGCGTACCGCCTCGGTATTCGCATCACGCAACAGCGTGGTTCATCGCCTGTCAGCTCAGTCGTTAAAGGAAATGCAGGAGAAAGATCCTGAGATCGCCGCCCTCTTCCACGAGTGGATCGTGCGCCTGCTCGCGGAACGCATCATCGATAACAACCGCATTATCGAAGCGCTGATGGAGTAAGGGCACAGCGACGCTGTGCACCTACAATTCAAACACCGGGCGTGATTGACCCGTGACAATGCCCCGATGATTCTTGATCGACTTCACGGGTCCGAACCCAGCCAGAGCCTGCTCCTGCTTCGAAGAAAGCGCCTCCAGCTGACGCAGGATCTCGAGCGCCACGGCCGGGCGGACGCGGTTATTCATTTGCAGATTCGAGTCTCGCTGCGACGCGTCGCCGTCCAGGACTTTGAACGCGATGCCGATGCCGGGCGAACCATCCCTGATGGCGCCGGGCAGTAGTCCGACGATCTGAAACCCTTCCGCACCGCGCTTGCAGACGATCTTCCCCTCCCCCGCCATCATCAACTCACAATCGAACTCGCCAAATCCGCTCACCATCTCGGGATGCGCCGTCAGCGCACTTGTGATTTTTTCACACGCTGCAGCGCGCTCCTTCTTGAGTTCGCGTGGATCGCACAGCCGCGCCATGGCGTGTGCGGCGTTAAACAACGGGATCGCAAAATTGGGCGCGGAACACCCGTCAATGCCGAGGAAAATTTGATCCGACGGGATCATGCACATCCCGGCGAAGGAGGCGAGGATGTCCTGTTGGATCGGGTGATCGGGATCGAGATAGTTTTCCAACGGCAGTCCGCGCATCTTCGCATATGCCAGCATGGACGTGTGCTTGCCTGAACAGTTGTTGTGATTTTGAGTCGGCTGCTTCCTGTTGGTGACAAGCGATTTGAATTCATCCGCATCGCCCGGCATGTGAACACCGCATTGCAGATCATGCTCTTCAATCCCGGCCTTCTTTTGCAGCTCCTTGACCGTCTTGACATGCATGGCACTGCCCTCGTGCGACGCACAGGTGATCGCAAGTTCGCGGGCGGTGTAATTAAAATGTTCCGCGCCGCCGCTCTCAACAAAGGGAATGGCTTGAAAAGGCTTCGCGCTCGAACGCAAAAAGGCGACCGCTTTCGGGTCGCCGTGTGATGCAATCAATGTGCCGCTGGAATCAACGACTGCAATCGAACCTAGATGGATCGATTCAACGATATTCCCGCGCGTGACTTCCAATAGAGGTTGGGCTTGTATCGTCATTCGTCCAGCACGAGGCGCGAGGAGGACAGATAGTTCCGGACGTAGTAATGGTGCAAGCCGTATTTCAATCGTTGCGCGTATTGCTTGTGACGCGCGGCCGGCGCCCTGAATTCCTTGAGCATCGGCTCGGCAAGTTTATCGGCGGCGGCAACAGAGGAGCGTTTCTTGCCAAGTTTGTCGAGTTTGCCGAGCATGCGCTTTAATACCTCAGCCTGATGCTTCACCGTCTGCGAAGTAACCACGCCGCCGCGCCCGCTGACGACCGTGAAACCTTTATACTTTGTCTGGAGAATATCAAGCGCCTCGATCCACGCGGGAAGGTCGGCGTGAGCAATGAACGGCGGCTGGCCCTTGATCACTGCGTCACCAACAAACGCGATCTTTTCTTCCGGCAGGATCACCCAGATCGCGCCTTTTGTCGGACCCGGATGACTCTCGAGATGGATCGGGGTATCGCTCCAGTGCAGGGTCAATGTTTCCACGAATGAGATTTCCGGTGGCGCCCAACGTACGCTCCCCAAGCCGGGGATCGCCTCCCAATTTGCGCCGGTCTCATCGCCCTGCGCCTTGAAGGTATTGGGACGGTTGCGGAAGGCAAGGGCGGTCTTCTCCTGCGCAATGACCGTGCAATCCATGGCGCGGGCTCCGAGGGTTCGGTCGGGGTGTGAATCGAGGTTGATCAGCACGCGCTCGATGCCGTTACCCATACCCATCAACGAGGCGCGCCATGAACGGCTGTCCTCAGGCGAGGGCGGCGCGTCGATCAACACCAACCCACGCGGCTGGCTGATCACGCCCAGCGTCACGCCGAGATAACGGTCTTCGATGTACACGTTGTTTGCGATTGTTTCCATGAAATCAGGCTCCTGAAAATTTCGTGCTGGCAGGATCTCCAACAGACATATTGTACCAATTTAACAACAGGGAATTGACCTGGATGAATTTGCCGCAGACTGGCGAAGAAATAAAACAGTCCCTGAAGGTGATACTCTTCAGGGACTGTTCAATTCAGGAAATAACCTATCTCACCGGTGAAGCTCGCAGCCTTCGCACCAGGAAAATCAGGACCACGAGTGCCAGCGCGGCAAGGAGCATGCCGGGGAGCCCCATTTCGTCGGCGAAGCCGGTGTTAGGCAGTGCGGTGGAGGTGGGGATGATTGTTTGTGTAGAAACGGCGATCTGGGTAAAGGCTGCAGCCACGGTGGCGGTGGCGGGATTCGCCGTTGGGTTGATCGTGGCGCTTGACTGCGCCACGACAGGCGTGCTCGTGGGAGGAAGCGTGGAGGTGGCGCCCGAGGTCGCAGTGAGGGCTTGCGCAACGGCGGTCTGCGTCAACCCCGCCTGGATCGTGGCGGCTTGCTGCGTGGCTTGCGCCGCGGCGGTCGCCTCGGCAGATTGACCAGAATTCGATGAGAAGAGAACATACGCGCCTAGACATAACAGGGCGATCAATACAAGCAAGCCCAGGCCTCCCGCAGCGAAAAGGAACGTCCGGTTGCTCGATTCCTCCGGAGGATTGGCATCGTCGTAGCTTATATTATCATCGTTGAAGTTTGTCATTGTGCACTCTCCTCTAATCCGTTAAATCAAAATCTATTATCCCACAAGTTCCAGATTTACCAAAGGCACGAGCACGGTCTCACCGTTTTCCAGTTTCACATCCGCCGCGGAGGCGCGCAAACCGCTCGGCAGCTCGGTGAGTCCTGTACGTAATTGGGCAATCGTTCCGATCATCCCGGCGGCGGGAGGGCGTCGCATGCGCACCGTCTGCCCGGCTGCAAACACGCCATAATCGTTTGGTTCATCGGGTTCCGAGGATACAGGAAGTGGAATGATCACTTCAGGGCGGTTTCCACTGTAGCGATCGAAATGTTCCGCGTTGACCGTTGCCTCGCGTTTGTTGTTCGTTGTCAATAATTTGAACGCGGCGGAGTTCATCGGCATCCCGCCGAATCCATCGAGCACAATGATTGGGTATTTCATTTGATAGGCATTCGGCAGCAACGAAGAGACGATGCTCGATAAGATCAACCCGCGCACCGGGAGTTCCGCCGCAGCGCGCAGCGTATCCGCGTCGCGCACGTGACCGGCAAGGATCACCGAACCGCGCAGGCTGACATCGAGCCGGTCTGCGGTGAGCACATCGTCCGGTTTTTCAATCAGGCTCACCATCAAGCCGTTGTCGATGCGCCCATTGCCCCACACACCCTGAATCAGCGCGCCTGCCGTGCGGATGACCACGCCCCGCTCGGGGATCACCTGCGTCACCACACCAGGGAGGCCGGCGCGCAACTCGATGCGGGCATCCCCCACTTCCATCAAGACCTGCCCGCTCCCGACGATCATCACACGTCCGGCACGCGGGGCGCGGATCGAGCGCGGTATTATGCCGCCCGCATCCGCCACCAGCGCGCCCTGCGAGACTCGATCACCGGGGTTCACTTTAATCATCTTGTCGGCAACATTGGTCGATACACCGAACGTGCGCGCCACATCGAGCAATACGTGTTCGCGCGCAAAGGTGGCTTCTCCAATGACATCGGTGGGGCTGACGCGTTGATTGACGTGCGCGCTGATCTTCCCAGCTACGGGCAGGGTTCGTTCGCGCACAATCGTGGCAAGTGGCAGCACGTGATAGATAGGCGCAAGCATCTCAGCCTCCCACCGCGTAAGACCAGCGTTTCATCAGTTCACGCCGCCGCACCGGATCAGACGGCAGCGTCAGCGGACGCCCGCGTGCGTCGATCACGACACCCAGCGCGCC
>DATKAU010000264.1:0-14277 GCA_035514655.1 Anaerolineales bacterium | reverse complement strand
ATCGCGGCGGGTCGCCAAACCACTTCTTGGTATACTGCTTCTCGGAACTCGCTGATAGTTGTTTGTGTCACAACTTACTTTTATCAGCTAGTTCCACTTCTTGTTAAGGTCCTTTGAACTCTAAACTCAAGTAATTTAGCGAAATGCAGGATTGCAAGGTTACCTTCGAAGGATTTGGCGAGCTGTTCGGGGGTGTTGCCCAGCATATCTGAAACCCGCTTGCGCAAGCCGAAAATTATCGCCGCCGTAAAAACAATAAGCATGGCAAGGAGTTGAATGAAATACCATATGTCGATTCCGCCGCCCGATTTTGCTCCCAACACAACCGCCAGGACGATAAACGCGCCGATGTCTGTGAGGTCAGTCGCGCCTATGGTGACCCCCTTCGCTTCGTTGCGCGTGACGCCAAGTTTGGCAAGGATCGGAAATGCCAGGAGCGTGTGTAAGGCAAATGCGGAACCAAGCAGGATCGTCCCGAGCCAATCGAGCCCGAGGATGTAGCCAAGCCCCATACCGAACACGACCGCGCGGGCGCGGACTTTCATAAACTGGTTGATGTCCACCTCGAGACCCGCGCTGAACATAAGATAAACCAGGCCAATCGTGGAGAGAAATCGGATCCGATCGTTGTCCTCTAATTAACCAAACCCATGCGGACCAATCAACCTGCCGCCGAGGATGATGCCGACGATTCCCGGCGGTCTTAACCGCTCGGAGAGAAGCGGCGTGATAAGGATGATCGTCATGACGATCAGGAAGAATCCGACAGGTTTTTCCATGAGTTCAAGAAGGAGTGCAATCATCAATCGTACCTGTGAGCAATGGAGTGTTTAAATCAGGAGGACTTCAACCAATTGGCCTGCGCTCAAGCCGGTGGCGTCGGGGGCGATTCGAAGGAGTCCGTCAGCGTTTGCCAGATTAAATATCAGATTGGATTTTCCGAAGATTGGTTCAGCATCGTAGTGTGCGATTTCCGATTGACGATTGACGACGAGTTTCACAGGCCACCAGTCTTCGCGGCCCGCCTGAGACGGCAAATTAACAGTTAGACGCGCAGGCACTGATGCTTTTGGTTTGGGGGACGCGCCAAGCAATCTTTCAATCACCGGTACGACGAACAGATATCCGTTCACCAGTGCACTCACGGGGTTGCCGGGCAAGCCGATCACGGCCTTCCCGTTGCATACACCCAAAATCGTGGGTTTGCCGGGGCGCGTGTTGATTCCGTGCACGAGCACGCCAGGTTTACCCAGCGAGCGTATAACCTCGGCAGTCATGTCGCGCGTCGATGCGGATGAACCTGCAGTGATGATGACCACATCACACTCGGAGAGCGCCTTCGCCGCCGCATCTTTCAACGCTTCGAGCTGATCGCTGATGATCCCATAACGCTCTGCCTCGCCCCCGCTTTTTTCGATCAGCGCAGACAGCGTAAAAGAATTAATGTCGCGCACCTGCCCGGGCTTTGGAAATTCACCCGGGTCAATTACTTCATCGCCTGTTGAGAGGATTCCTACCTTTACGAACCTGGCTACGCGCAAGGAGGTAATCCCCAGCGCGAGCAGTCCGCCAATCTCAGCCGGACGAATAAATGTTCCCTTTGGCAATACCAATTGATCCGCGCTCACATCCTCCCCGATTTTTATGACATTCTCCCCATCTGCCACCGCGCGGAGGATCTCGATTTCGTTTTCATGTGCGGATTGCGTGTGTTCCAACATCACCACTCCATCCGCGCCGCTGGGTAACATACCTCCCGTATGGATTACCGCGCATTGACCGGACTCAAGGTCAAACGCAGGCGCGTCACCCATGGGAATTTCACCAGCCAAAGTTAAATATGCAGGCAGCGAGTCGGTCGCGCCAAACGTGTCGCGCGCGCGGAGGGCGTATCCATCCACTGTGGAGCGCGGGAATTCAGGCAAGGGGTGCGGCGCGCGGATGTCTTCGGCAAGAATCCGGTTCAAGGAGGAAGAAACGTTTATCGATTCAGACTCGGGTTTGGTTTGCGGAATATGCGAAAGCAGGAGGTGCCGCGCTTCGTCAGGAGGGAGGAGAGTCAGGAATTCGGACATAAGTTAAGGTGTCAGGTGTCTAGTTCCAGGTGTCAGGTTAACGGAGCCAGAAAGTGAGCGTCAAAAAATATGTAGTCAGCCCGAACACAGCCAGGGATGCTGTATGGAGCAATGTCCAATTGGGCTTCGCGCCGATTGCGATATTGCGAAGCAGGAAAATTTGAAACACGGCAAATGGAAGTGTAAGAAAAGCCGACCAAATGAGTGCAAGCGGGAGCCCGAATGAAGGCGACATCAGGAATAACGCGTATGCGATGAGGACGAAAGCATGATGCACCGGCACAACGCGCTCCCAACCCAGCCTCACCAGAAAGGTGACGCGGTTCCTTATTTGATCCTGTAAAAAGGAGGGGAACGTATTCGCGATGAAATACGAAAAGGCGAGGAACGTCAGTGGAATGGTCAGCACAAGGAATCTATGTGCCTCGCCTGCCTGGAGGGTGAAGGAAACCGATGGGATGACATACGCGAGATGAACTGCCAGAAGAAACTCTCCTGCGCCGCGGTTGACAAATCGAAACGGCGGGACGGAGTACACAATGACGATTAAGGCAGAAAGCAGAAGGAACAGGAGGGATGAAAGGGAAATACGATCACCGGCGAAGAGGACATAAACAGCGAACGATACTACAGCAACGCACGCAAGCGAAGTGTATAAAATATTGTTGCGAAGGATCTGCCGCTGGGTGCGGGTTTCGTTTTCGAGCAACGGCTCGGCATCCAGCCGGAACACATCGGCAAGCAGGCTCATGGTAGCTTGTGCGAGGAGGACGATAAAAAGCCCAAGCCAGAAGGAGATGAGGTTGATGGATCTGCCGAGGTAATCAGCAAGGCTCGCACCGAAGGAATACGTCAGCGCGGCGAGGAGAAGATGGAGAGGGCGGAGGAGACGGAACATTTCAATGTGCGATTTTCGTTGGCGATTTCAAAATGATAATCTATGCTTTGAGGTACTTTTCCAATCGCTCAACCGCCTGCGGGAGGTTTTTGCGTCCCAGCCCGATGCGGAAGTGATTGTTCGTATCGTCATACATCGTGCCCGGCAGGAGCAGGACACCAGCTTTCTTTACAAGGTCATCACAAAATACTTCGACATCGCCTGTGAGAAGCTTCGGAAATCCCATCGAGCCAGCCGATGGACGAGTCCACGAGAAAAGCGAGGAGCGGCGCGAAAAGAGATCGTCAACAATTTCGAGATTGTTCTTGATAATTCCCAGATTGCGGGTGACAAGTTTTTGCCGGTTGCGCAATGCGACTTCAGCGAGAAATTCACTCGGCGCGGAGTTGCAGATGGTTGTGTAATCCTTGAGCGATGCCATCTTCTTGTAGATTTTTTCGTTTTTCGTGGCAATCCATCCGATTCGCAATCCGGCAAGTCCGTATGTTTTTGAGGTCACGCCTAAAGACACAGCGTGATCGCCCATGTCGCACGCAGCAGGGAGACGAAATGTTGGATCATACTCCGATTCGCGATAGACTTCATCGCTGAATAACAGCAGATCGTTCTCTTTGGCAAATTGATTTACCGATTCAAAGTCAGGGTATGACATCAGGTAACCCGTCGGGTTATGCGGTGTATTGATTACGATGGCTTTGGTGGCTGGACGAAGAAGACCCTTCAGCTCGTCCAGATCCAATGCCCAGTTATTTTCCTCTCGTGCCTGCCAGGGGCTGACATCGCATCCAATCCCTCTTGCGATTTCACTCAACGATTGGTAGTGCGGTGCATGGACGATGACATGATCACCTGCTTTGAAGGCGGCGACCATGAAAAGAAAGATCGCCTCCTCCGCACCGGTGTGAACCAAAATCTCCTCGGGCTGGATCGATTCGTAAATTCCAGAGATTTCCTTCCGCAAGGCGGGATGTCCCTGCGATTCGGTGTATCCAAGCCAGGTGTGTTGAAACTTCTCCACCGCTCCAGGTTCGAAGGCGAGCAGGTCCACAATGGACATGGCTTCGCAATCGGAGGAGCAGAGCAGATATTCTGTATTGAATTCGTACCTGGCAAAGAAACGTTCAAGTTTGAATGATGGGAGGTTCATTTTTTACCACGAAGTACACACCGTTCGTGCCGCGAAGCACGGCGGCACGCCGGTGCGAGACGGCAAAGGCCACCAAGATTGGCCGATTGACGCAAGTTGACGACATTCATTGGTATTTGCTTTATCTACTTCGCATCCATTGTGGTGAAATTATTTGAACACTTTCTTCATATCGCGGTAATGTGTCTGGTTGTGGATGTACAACATCTTGATCATCTCGCGGATGGTGGTCATGCCCAAAAATGGGTGCCGCCCTTTGATTTCAAGCTCCTCCTCCGTCAACCCTGAAACCCACGCAACAGAATTGGAACGTACTTCCTGATATTGCTCTAGGAGTTCACGCGCAGGCAATTCTTTGGTCTTTTGTTGCTGGGCAGTGTTGTAACGGTCAATCGAAAAATCCTCCGATGCGCCTTCACCCGTGGTGCGGATGCGTTCGAAGAGTTTCAACAGTCCGCGCTCGGAGGTGACAAAGTGTGAAAGTACGTTGCGAATCGTCCACGTTTCGCCTTCGGTGTAGACTTCCATTTGCCATTGTTCGTCGGCGAGGCCGGCGAAGAGGGAATAAAATTTTTCACCTTCTGATTTCAATTTTTCGGCAAGGTTGTTGAGTTCGGACATGGGCGGCTCCTTGTATACACCTCGATATGGTTCGGCGCGTCATATAAGGGAATAACCCCCGTCGACGACGATCGTTTGCCCGGTGATATATTCATTTTTGATTAAAAATTCAAGCGCAAACGTAATCTCCTCGGTTCGCGCGGGACGTTTTAGCGGAACCCGTCCGATCAGCCTCTCCCACTCTTCGGTTGGGACAATATCCGAATGCAGGACGAGTCCCGGGGCTATGGCATTGACCCGGATACTTGGTGCCAAGGCACGGGCAAGGATTCTGGTCAAGGATTCGAGCCCAGCTTTACTGACCGTATACGAGGGATACCGACTCCACGCTTTGTGCGCGCCTACATCAGTGATGTTCACGATCAATCCGCCGTCCGTCATATTTTTGGCGCATCCACGGGCGAGCAGGAAGGGAGCGCGGAGGTTCAGGTCAATCGACGCATCCCAATTTTCGAGTGAGAGCGAGTCCACATTTCCAACAGGCATGAAGGCGGCAGAGTTGACGAGGATGTGCAGGACGCCGAGGCTGGAGACCATGGAATGGATTTGCGCAGGATCGGTAAGATCAGCCTGGATTAAAGTAACGCGCCTCGAAAGCGATTCAATTTCGGCTTGAGTCTGACGCGCTGCCTCTTCAGCAGAATGGTAATGGAGGACAATATCGTATCCGAGGCGGGCAAGAGTCATGGCAAAAGATTTTCCAAGCCTGTGTGCTGCGCCTGTGACGAGGGCAAGCATCATCAACCTCGGAAATATTGCGAAATGAAGAACCAGATATTCGCAGGGCGTTCCGCGAGGCGGCGCATAAAATAGGGATACCAATGCGTGCCGAAGGGAACATAAACACGGACGGGATATCCTTCCGCGACCAGTTGATCCTGCAAATCGCGCCGGATGCCGTACAACATTTGAATTTCAACCGCGCCCTTCTTCAAGCCTATTTTTTCAGCATGTTTTTTGGCAAAGTCAATCCGGTTCGCGTCGTGTGTGCCGAGAGCGAGGTGGGGCGGCACACGCCCGTCATCGCTGATGAAGTTTTCTCCGAAGGATGTGGCTGCATCGAGAATGATTTTGGATAACAGGTCAAAATTTGCGTCGGTCTCCGATTTTTTCACATATGCCCTGTCGGGCGGTTCGTTATATGCCCCTTTGACGAGCCGGACGCGGGCACCTTTTTGAACGAGTCTGCGCGTATCTGCCTCCGCGCGGTAGAGGTAGGATTGCATCACTACCCCGCAGTCTCGCGGAGTGAACCCCCTTCCCAGCATGGAATCAAACATCGCGAGGGTGATGTCGGTATATGGGGAATCTTCCATGTCGATGCGGATGAAGTTGCCGTGTTTTTTCGCCTGCTCGAGAATACGAACAAGATTCTGCCTACAAATCTCCTCATCGAGCCCCATCCCAATTTGTGTCAATTTAATCGAAACATTGGCTTTAACCCCCGCCTTATCTATCTCATTTAAAACTGCGACAATGGCATCTGCCGCGGTGTTCGCCTCGTCCAGATTGGAGGTGTGCTCGCCCAGACGGTCGAGCGTGGCGTTGATCCCCTTCGCGTTCAATTTCTGGATGACGCGGATTGCATCCTGTACTGTTTCGCCTGCCACAAAACGCGAGGCGGCGTTCCAAGCAAAACCCCAACTCGTCACCAGTTTTTGCGCCCAGGCGGCTTTGGAAAGATAGATCAGAAAGGATCGAAGCATCGTCCCATCCTGCAAAAGAGGTTGCCTGCCAACCGCGCAGGTGCAAATTTACGGAGTAGCCAATCGTATGGGCTGAACTTCTTCTTCGCCCAAAAGATTAGCTTCCTAGCAAATTCACGGAGTAGCCAAGCGTATGGGTCGAACTCCTTCTTCGCCCAAGAGATTAGCTACTCGGCAATTTTATTCTAGCACATTCGTCAAAATTGAGTATGTTATACTTTTTTAGGGAGTGGCTAAAAGAGTGAGTGAAACACTTTTTTAGCCACAGAGAGCACTGAGTTCATTGAGAAAAAACTCAAAAATCTCTGTGAGCTCTGTGGCTTTCACACTTAATTCGCCACTCCCCTTTTTCACAAGGATTCGGAGGCAGTGTGAGAAGCAGAAGTTCCATTCCCATTCTGCGCGGTGCATCCATCGCGTTGTTGTCTGCGGCGCTGGTCATCACGGTGATCGCGCTGATCGGATACAGCCGCCAGCGGAATAATTATCCGCCGGGCATGACCATTGCCGGCGTGCCAGCAGGTGGAGTGAGTCCGCAGATCGCCGCCCAACGCGTTCTGCAAGTATATTCCTCACCTGTCGAAGTGATTTACGGCGAGGCGACCATACACGTAGATCCGTCCGTTATCGGCTTCGAACTCGACATGGACAGCATGATTGCCGCTGCGGATCTGGAACGGACGGGTGGTTCGTTCTGGGGCGGTTTCTGGAATTACATCTGGAATCGCGATCCTGAATCAGTCGAAGTACCCCTAATTGCAACCATCGCCGAAGATCGACTCATCGCATATTTACGCGACGAGATCTCGGCTCGCTATGACGAACCTCCCACGCCCGCCCAGCCGGTTCCCGGTGGGACCACCTTCACAGCCGGTAATCCGGGAACTGTGTTGGATATCAACCGCGCTATACGTTTGATGGAAGACACACTGCGCTCCCCCGTTAACCGCAGTGTGGTGCTGTCGTTTCAGCGGACATCCGCTTCGCGTCCGACCTTTGAGAATCTTGCGATCCTCCTCCAGCAAAATGTCACGGTGGCGAATTTCGACGGCGTGATGGGCTTGTATCTGTTAGATCTACAAACCGGGCAGGAGATCCATTTCGCGCTGGATCAAGGGCGGGAAATTTCAGTTAACCCGGATGTGCCTTTCACCGCCTCCAGCACGGTAAAGATTCCGATCATGGTTTCGTACTTCGTAAAATACGGCAGCGCCGCGCTCGACGAGCAATCGTCCACACTGATTTTGGATATGATCCGCAAGTCGGAGAATCCACCCGCTGATCGGTTGATGGAGAGCCTCGATCAATTCCGCGGTCCATTGATCGTGACAGAGGACATGCGCACGATCGGCCTTGAAAACACATTCCTTGCCGGGTTCTTCTGCAGCGCGGAATTTCCGTGCCCCCTGCTTCAGGAATACGATACCCCTGCCAACACGCGGACGGATGTATTCACCGATCCGGATCCCTTCAACCAGACGACGCCCTCAGAAGCAGGTATGCTGCTTGCCGATATCTACCAATGTGCCACAGCAGGCGGCGGAGCTCTGGTCGCGGCATTCCCTGACAAAATTAACAGTGAAATCTGCCAACGGATGATCAGTTATCTCGCGGCAGACAAGATCGGGGTGTTGATCGAAGCGGGCGTACCGGAGGGGACGCAGGTTGCGCACAAGCACGGCTGGATCACCGAGCCGAGTTCCGGCGTAATCAAAAACATCAGCGACGCGGGCATCATCTATACACCAGGCGGAAATTACGTGCTCGTGATCTACGCCTACCACCCCGTCCAGACGATTTGGGAGCCGGTCTCAGCGCTTTTCGCCCAACTTTCACAAGCGGTCTACAACTTCTACAATCTACCCACATCCCAATAACCGACCTCGCATATTCCACGCCCGCAAGAGTATAATCGAGCCATGAGTGCGGCGCTTGGGCTGTATCGTCTTCAACAAGTGGACTCCCAGATCGATCAGATCCGGGCGCGCCTCAAGGTGATCGACGCTACGCTTCAAAACGACATCGAACTGCGCGCCGCCATGGAACATTTCACGGCGGCGGATACGAAACACGCATCAGCAGAGCGCGAACTGAAAATGAGCGATGCCGAGGTGGAAAAACAGCGCATCAAGATTCAACAGACAGAGGCGAGTCTGTACGGCGGCGCGGTGCAGAACCCCAAGGAATTGCAGGATCTGCAAAACGATGTGGCTTCGCTCAAACGCCATCTCGATACCCTCGAAAGCCGCGAACTGGATGCGATGGCGGTCGTTGAAACAGCGGAATCAGAACTAAAGTCCGCAACCGCTGTATTGGAAAAAGTAAAGGCAAGCCGTTCCAGTCAAAACATCGACCTGACCAAAGAAATCGAAACCCTACAAAAAAATCTCGTGCGCCTGGAATCGGAACGCAAGGCAGTATCGGAAAATATCACCACCGATTTTTTCACAGTCTACGACCAACTCCGGCAGCAACGGCGCGGCATAGCCGTAACCACGCTCAGCGATTCTTCATGCGCGGCGTGCGGCACCACACTGACCCCGTCACAACAGCAAAGCGCGCGTTCCACATCCCAACTCTTCAATTGCCCCACGTGCGGGCGCATCCTGTTTGCCAATTAGCATTCCACCCACATGCCACCCATCGACCCCTTCTCATTTTTCGCAGGCCTCTTTGTCGGCATCGCTGTCTGGATATTGCTTGGTCGTGCGCGTCCCCTGTACGATCAGGTGCGTGAGAATTTCAAAGCCCAACGCGAAGTCTCGAAAGTAAGGCGCACCAGCGGGCTTGAGGATAACCATCGAAGAATCACTCTTCGCCGCGCCCAGGGAATGCACCTTGCTTCGTCGTTGTTCGCATTGGATGAAATTCTGCAGGAACCGCGCTTGATGGCTCCCCCCGCGCCGGTTGAACCGGGTGTGATCGGAATCCAGGAAGATATCATTTCACAGACCCTCCCCTACATGCCAGCCTGGCCCCAATTGGCGGGGATATATGGCGCGCCAAGCCTGAGTGTTGTCGAAGCTATCGCAGGGGGGGCGAACATCGTGATCACCGGCGCAGCGGGCGCGGGGAAAACTGTCGCTTTGGCACACCTTGCATCGCAAGCTGCAAATCTCAAAGTCCGGCTTGATCCGAAATCGGAGTATGAGGCGGTCCCTTTCCTGTACCATATAGCCGATTTCGGGCTGCCCTTCGATGGTTCACGGGATCCAATAACGGTCGTGACAAACGCCGCCGCCGAATACGCACCCATTTTCGATATGGGAAGACTCCCGGGTTTCATCCAACGCACGTTCAAGGGCGGGCAGGCGTTACTGTTAATCGACGGGTTTGATGAACTCGACCCTGATGGACAAAAACATGCAATTACATGGTTCAAAGCGCTTATTCAGGCATATCCTGGAATCAGAATAGCCACCACGGGCAGTCCAACACAACTGAACGGTCTGATCAGTCTCGGGTTCTCTCCTTTGCCGTTGATCGGCTGGGACGCGCGTGTGATGTCGCAATTTATCAAGCAATGGGGTGAATTGTGGTCGCGCACCGTTTCTTTGGAGGCTTCCTCTGGTTCCGCCGCAGACGTTGAACCGCTTCTGCTAAATACGTGGATCGGCGCCGAAGAATATGATCTGACTCCCTTCGAGTTGACTCTCAAAGTCTGGGGAGCGTATGCGGGCGACAGTCTGGGTCCGCGCGTTCTCGATTCGATCGCCACCCATCTCAGACGTGTCGCGCCAGGCGGCACGCCTGTCGCGGCACTCGAACTGCTCGCCATGCAAGTAGTGCTCACCTCCCAGCCGGTGTTTGATCCCCGTGCCGCGCGCGCCTGGGTGAAACAATATGACATTGTGGAGGATAGACCCATCGAAAGCGCGGAGACTGTCACAAAGACCGAGGATGGTGAAAAAGCCCCGGTGACAGAATCGCAGAAGATCCGAATCAAGAAATCAAAGGCTGGGGAGGCAGTACCAACGTACGGCTTATTGAGCAAGATGGTAGACAGCGGATTGCTTGTTTCACACACCGGCAACAAGATGAGATTCCTGCACTCGGTGCTCAACGGCTACCTCGCAGGTCAGGCGATCGGTGATAACGAAGCCGACCAGACCCTGATTTCCCAACCCGATTGGAATGGAAAATCTCTGGCACTGCATTATCTTGCGGCGCGCGGCGACGCTTCCGCCGCGGCAGAAGCCATGTTGAAGCAGTCAGACCTGCCACTCTATGCTCAGGCATTCGAGGTGGCGCGCTGGCTGCGTGATGCGCCTCGTGAAGTGAGTTGGAGAAACAAAGTCTTCGCCAGCCTGTTGACCATCCTGCAGGCGGAGGGTCAGCCGCTTTCCTTGCGCGGGCAGGCGTTGGCAGCATTTGTTGCCAGCGGAGATCCCGGGGTTGCAACGTTGTTCCGCTCGTTGATTGAATCGAGATCATTCGAAGTGATTCCCCTTGCCGCGATGGGGAGCGGCGCGATCAAGGACACAAAAGCCATTAACATTCTCGAAGAGGTGCTAAAGGCACCAATTGGCTCCGCGCGCCGGGCGGCATGTCTTGCATTGGTGACGATCGGCTCGGAAAAATCGCTTGAAGTAGTTGCGCGTGCATTGCTGCAAGGCGATGAAGATTTGCGCCGCGCCGCGGCGGAAGCTCTGGCGAACGAGCCCAACGAAGGCTATGCCATGCTCAAGGAAGGCGCCACCCTCGCCGATATCATGGTTCGCCGCGCCGTCGTCCATGGGCTGGCGCGCATTGAACAGGCATGGGCGGCTGAGGCACTTCAAAAGATGCAGGTGGAGGACGATCAATGGGTCGTGAGGAATCTCGCTACCCAGTTCATCGAACAGAAGTCTCACGTGGATCCGCGCGTGCCGCGTAAATTAAAAACCCCTTCAGAATCCCCCTGGTTGATCGAATTCGCCGGTAAACAAGGCATGGGCGTGCCTCGCGGCGGACCTGCCACTGACGTCTTGCTTACGGCATTCAAACTGGGTGACACCGAAGAGCGCCTCGCCGCCCTGCCCTACCTGAAACGCGTGGCGAACGAAGGCATTGTCGGTGCGTTGTACAATGGCATGTATGGTGAAGATCCTGAGGTGCGCGAGGCATCCTTCCTCGCCATCCAGGAGATCGGCGCAAACGGCATGCCACTTCCTCACCCCAATCAATTCGGGCTGGGTTGACATGCTGATCACAAACGCGAAACTCATCACATGGGAAAAAGAAAACCGCATCCTGGATAATCATGCGCTCCTTATCGAAAACGATCGGATCAAGGAGATCGGCGAATCCGCTGAGCTGCTAAAAAAACACCCGAATGAAGAGAAGCTCGACGCGCGCGGGCAGTATGTGATGCCGGGCAGCATCTGCGCACATACCCATTTTTACGGCGCGTACGCGCGCGGAATGGCGATCCCTGGTCCCGCACCGAAAGACTTCCCTGAGATTTTGCAACGCTTATGGTGGCCTCTCGACCGCTCGCTCGATGCAGTAAGTATCCAATATTCCGTCCTGCCATGCCTCATCGATGCGATCAGGCACGGCACAACGACTCTGATCGATCATCATGCCTCACCCAATGCCATCGATGGTTCGCTCGACATCATCGCAAAGGAAGTGGAAACAGCGGGTTTGCGCGCCGTGCTGTGCTATGAAGTGACCGACCGCGATGGCGATGAAAAAATGAAGGCGGGGATTGACGAGAACGTCCGCTTCATGAAGAAGACGAAAAGCCCGCTTCTCGCCGGGACCTTCGGCTTGCACGCAGGGCTTACACTTTCAGACTCATCCCTCGCGTCCTGCCGTGAAGCCGCGCCTGACGGCTCGGGGTTCCACATCCACACCGCCGAGCACGAAGCGGACGAATACGATTCGCTGAACAAAACCGGTTTACGCGTTATCGACCGTTTGCAGAAACACGGCATTCTCGGAACAAATACCATCACCGCACACGGAGTCCACTTCGATGCGCGCGAGATGCAAATCCTTGCCGAGTCGGGAACCTGGCTTTCGCATCAGCCTCGCTCGAACATGAACAACGGCGTAGGTGTGGCACAAATTGAATCGATGCTGCGGATGGGAATCAAAGTCTGCCTGGGCAACGACGGTTTCTCGAACGCCATGTGGGAGGAGTGGAAAGCCGCCTACCTTCTTCACAAGGTGCATCACCGCGATCCGCGCCGCATGGGCGGTTACGATGTGACCCAAATGGCGATCTATAATAACGCTGCGCTGGCAAATGTGTTTTTCCCCTCTGCCCCGATTGGGCAATTGATCGAAGGCGCATTTGCCGATATCATCTTTGTAGAATACCATCCCAACACGCCAATGACTGCCGGGAACCTGCCCTGGCAAATTATTTTCGGTATTCAGCAGAGCATGGTCACCACCACAATGGTTGCCGGCAAAGTGTTGATGAGAGATCGTGAACTTCTCACGTTAGACGAGAAGGAAATCTCAGCCAAGGCGCGTGAAATAGCACCAAAGGTCTGGGATCGTTATCAAAAGGAAGTCGCCAAGGTACTGTGAAATGAACAATGATGCTGTCAAAGAACCCCTGCTGTTAACTATCGCCGTCCTCGGTGGGACGGGCAGGGAAGGCAAAGGTCTCGCCTATCGCTGGGCGAAGGCTGGTTACAAAATATTAATTGGCTCGCGTTCATCCGAACGGGCAGTAACAGCTGCTTCCGAAATCATGGAATTAGCCGAAGGCGATACATCGGTCGTGGGCACATCAAACCGGGAAGCCGCACAACTTGCCGAGATCGTCGTGCTCACCGTTCCATATGCAGCGCACCGCGAAACGCTGGAAAGCGTGAAGGATGTGCTCAAGGATAAATTACTAATCGATGTCACAGTTCCTCTGGCACCGGGAAAGGTGACGAAAGCACAAATGCCTCACGCCGGTTCCGCTGCACAGGAAGCAAAGGAGATCGTTGGTGAAGGCGTGGAAGTTGTTGCCGCTTTCCAGAACACCTCCCACGAACTTCTGCTGACAGATGAAGAGGTGGATTGCGATGTTCTCGTGACCGGCACAACCAGGGAGGCCCGCGCAGAGGCGCTGACACTGGTTGAAGCCGCCGGGCTGACAGGCTGGGATGCGGGTCCGATTGAAAATTCAATGGTGGTCGAAGGCCTCACCAGTGTTCTAATCAATATCAACAAGCGCTATGGTTCCACTCATGCAGGGATCAAAATCACGGGAGTGAAGAAAGCTTAACCGGTTGCGTACTGCGTATTCCATTGTACGATGTACTACATACCCAAGCGACATATGTCTCTCACCCTCACTCCTCTCACCGGGATTCCCCTCATCCGCCAAGGCGACAACCTGGCGGATATTGTTCTTAACCCGCTTATTGAAAACAACATCACTCTGCAGGATGATGACATCCTTGTTTTTGCCCAAAAGATCGTATCCAAGTCCGAAGGGCGAACAGTGAACTTGTCAACTGTCGTGCCTTCGGCGCGCGCAGCAGAACTTGCGAAGCAAACGGAAAAAGATCCGCGCGTGGTGGAGTTGATCCTCCGCGAAAGCAACGAGGTCTTGCGGACACGCATTGGGGCGATTATCGTGGAACACAAACTCGGATTCGTCTGTGCCAACGCAGGGATCGATCACTCGAACGTGGCAGGTTCGGGGGATCAAGCGGAAGAGTGGGTCCTGCTCCTCCCGGCGCATCCCGATCGCTCTGCGGAAAAATTGCGGAATGAACTCCAGACCAGAACCGGAAAGCGGATCGGTATCCTGATAATCGATTCGCATGGACGCGCGTGGCGCAATGGCACGGTCGGCGCGGCGATTGGCATTGCAGGGATTCCCGGCGTGGAGGA
>DATKAU010000263.1:0-8333 GCA_035514655.1 Anaerolineales bacterium | reverse complement strand
ATCCGTAAGCCTGCCCCCACAATCCCGCTTGCCCCTGCGCCGCCGCCGTGATACACTCTACCTGCCCGAAGTCACAAAGTCTCTTTCCTTAGTGTACTTCGTGTCACTTCGACACGCCCTATCGGGCAGTCAGTGCAAGCCTTCGTGTTAAAAGGCTTTAAAAATGCCAAAAAACATCCTGCTCGTCACGGCTGACGCGAACTTCGCAAAGGTTCTGCTTCACGGGCTGGAGCAGGAGGGGCACCGAGTCCACGTAGTCAAGGGCAAGGGTGAAGCCGTCGTCCGGGCGGACGAGGCTAACTGCACCCTCGCTTTTCTCGATCTCGACCTCGCAGAGCAAGCAGTCGCAGAGATCGGACGCGCCCTGCGCACGCTCAACCCCAGCTTGAAGCTGGTGCTGTTTACCAATGCCGAGGCACCGCCCGCGCTGGACTCGCTCCGCCCGTGGACGCTGCAGCGCAAGCCATATTATCTACCGGAAATTCTGACCATGCTCAATCAAGACTCCACTCCCCTTTCGAGACCCACCTCCACACCGGCACGCCAGGTGCAAACGGGCGACCCAGCCCTGCCTTGGCTGTCGGACGTGACCAAAGCCGCGCAGCACCTCACGCGCCTGACGCTTGAATCCGCTGCGCAAGCCGCGTTAATCACACGCGGCAACCAACTGTGGGCATACGCCGGCGGGCTTTCGCAGAACGCCGCGAATGAACTCGCATTGACCGTCACGCGTCACTGGGACGGGCAAAAGGGAAGTGACCTGCTGCGCTTCGTCCGGCTCGAGGCGACCAAAGCCGAGCACATGCTCTACGCCACGCGCCTCGCTGATGATGTGGTACTCGCCCTGGTCTTCGACGCGGAGACGCCGTTCAGCACGATCCGCTCGCAGGCTGGCAAACTGGCTGATTCACTCTCGTTTGCAGAAGCAGAGATGGAGACTCCACCTGTTGGGCAGAGTCAAGCCCCGGCTTCACACGATGCGCCCACCCAATATTGGGAGGAAGGTGAAGAAGACATCCCCTTGATCTCGGATATCTTGTCCGATGTTCCGCCTCCCACACCCGAACCGGGCGTCTACCCCATGCCCGAGGAACAAATCGGCACGCGTCCATCGGTGTCCGCGCGTTCAAATCAATACAGCCGTGAGAGTTCCCCCGCCATCCGCGTGGACCAACTGCTCGTGTCGAATCAAAACCTCGAGGAAACGGTCGAACATGTGCTGCAGGATTTCGACGCGACCATGCCCTCGCAATCGCGCCCGCGCTCCGCAACACCTGTGCGCCGACCCATGCCCGGCGAACTGGACGAGACACGCCCGCACTCAATCACTGAAGTGGCAAGCCGCGTGATGCTCGAACCGATCTCACCCGGCTTATATAATCTGACGTATGCGTGCCTGCTCGTGCCGCGCTTTAGTTCACACTACCTTACCGGTGATATTTCGGACCGGGTATCCGAGTGGCTGCCGCAGATCTCAATCGCCTTCGGCTGGCGGCTGGAATACCTGGCTGTGCGCCCCGAATACGTGCAATGGATGGTGAACGTCCCACCGTCCACCTCACCCGGATACCTGATGCGCATTATCCGCCAGCAGACCTCCGAAAAAATATTCACCGAATTTGTGCGCTTGAGGAGGGAAAACCCCTCCGGCGATTTCTGGGCGCCCGGATATCTGATCATGGGCGGCACACAGCCTCACCCGCCTCAACTGGTGAAGGATTACATCAAACAGACTCGCACCCGG
Source organism: Anaerolineales bacterium (assembly GCA_035514655.1). GTDB lineage: Bacteria > Chloroflexota > Anaerolineae > Anaerolineales > Villigracilaceae > Defluviilinea. The sequence goes on along the minus strand of DATKAU010000263.1, from coordinate 6,589 downwards.
CAGGGATACTCGGAATCAAGGAAATAGTTTAATCCCGTCATTGCGAGGAGTGGCGCCTCGCGCCACGACGAAGCAATCCCCTCGCAATCCACGAGATTGCCACGCCACTCCCCTTCGCTATCGCTCAGGGTCGGGCTCGCAATGACATGATGACGCGGAGTATAATTACTCTGCGTTTTGTTTTTAACAATCTCATTCACACACATTGGGCGGGGAGATCCCGCCCCTACGGGAACTTTCATGCCCCCAACTCTTTACCTCATTGACGGACATGCTCTGGCGTATCGAATGTACTTTGCGTTGACTGCCGTGGGAGGCAGCCAGCGCTGGCAGACCTCGAAAGGCGAACCGACCGCAGGCATCTATGGCTTTGCGCGCGAACTACTCCGTATCCTCGAGCAGGAGAAACCCGAATATCTCGCGGTCGCCTTCGACGTGGGCAAGACCTTCCGCGACAGCATCTTCCCCGAATACAAGGGCACGCGCGAAAAAATGCCCGACGATTTGCGCCCGCAGATCAAACGCATCCGCGAATTGGTGGACGCGTTTAACATCCCGCGTCTCGAACTCGAAGGTTTCGAAGCGGATGATGTGTTGGGCTCTGTGGCGCGCATCGCCGCCGACCAGGGCCTCGGCGTCAAGATCGTCACCGGCGACCGCGACCTCCTTCAACTGGTTAACAAACGCACGAGCGTGTATCTCGCGGGCGACGACCAGACTTACATCAAGGATGAAGATGTGGTTAAAAAGCTCGGCGTGCCACCTAAACAAGTCGTGGATTACAAGGCGCTCGTCGGCGACAAATCTGACAACATCCCCGGCGTGGCAGGTGTCGGCGAAAAGACCGCGATCTCCCTGCTCGAAAAATTCAAGACACTCGATGGGATTTATAAAAACATCGACAAGGTCGAACCGCGCTGGAAGACCAAACTCGAAGCGAACAAAGACAACGCCTACATGAGTTATACCCTCGCTCAGATCAAAACCGACCTGAACATCAAACTGGATTTGGAACACGCGAAGGCACATGATCTCAACGTCCCCGCAATCGAAGCGTTCTTCCGCGAGTTGGAATTCCGCACCCTGCTGAAGACGCTCGAAAAGCTGACAGGGCAAACCACATCGACCACATCATCTTCCGCGCCTGCGTCCAAACCGGGCGGGCAGATGTCCATGTTCGCAAACGAGCCGGCGGTTATCGTCGCACCCAAAGTGGATTCAAACATCACCGTCCACATCGTGGACACGGAAAAGAAACTCGACGATCTCGTTAAAGCCTTGAACAATGCGAAGATCATTTCATTCGACACCGAAACAACCTCCACCGAGGAAATGCGCGCGGACATCGTCGGCATTTCGCTGGCGATCAAGGAGGGCGAAGGCTATTACATCCCGATCGGGCATAACGCAGGGACGAACCTGCCGCTCAAGAAGGTGATCGCCGCGCTGGGAAAACCGATGATCGATCCGAAGATCGGCAAGCTGGCGCACAACGCCAAATACGATTACATCGTGCTGGCGCAGCACGGGCTGATGGTTTCGCCGCTCACGTTCGACACGATGCTTGCCGAATTCATCGTCGACCCGTCCTCGCGCAGCCTTGGCTTGAAGAATCTAGCCTTCGTCAAACTCGGCGAGGAAATGACCCACATCGAGGAGTTGATCGGCAAGGGCAAGAAGCAGATTAGCATGGCGGATGTGGCAGTCGAGTCCGTTGCCCCGTATGCAGTTGCGGACGCAGAGTCGACGCTCCGACTTATGCCCATCGAACAAAAGGAACTCAAACGTGTAAACGGCGAAAAACTGCTCGAAGAGATCGACATGCCGCTTACGCAGGTCCTCGCCGATATGGAAATGACCGGCATCTCGCTTGACCTTCCTTTTTTTGCAGAGATGGACAAGGAACTGACAAAACGCCTTTCGCAGATTGAAAAGAAGGTGTACGACTCGGTCGGCAAACCGTTCAACATCAACTCCACGCAGCAGCTCTCGGATGTGCTTTTCAAGACTCTCGGCCTGGAACCGCCCGATCGAGGCAACAAAACCGCCAGCGGACATTTCTCCACAGCGGCAGGTGTGCTCGATGAATTGAGCGGCAAGCATCCGGTTGTGGATTTGGTACTTGAACACCGTGAGCTCTCCAAGATCAAGTCCACGTATGTGGATGCACTGCCGGTTGCCATCAACCCGAAGACGAACCGTGTACACACCTCCTATAGCCAGATCGGCGCGGTGACAGGGCGCCTCTCCTCGAACAACCCGAATTTGCAAAACATCCCGATCCGCACCGAGACGGGACGCCGCGTCCGCAACGGGTTCATCGCGGGCAGGGGGAACTGGCTGCTCTCGGTGGATTATTCACAGATCGAATTGCGCATTGTCGCGCACATGGCACAGGATGAAGCCATGCTGGCGGCGTTCCGCGCGGAGGAAGACATCCACGCCACGACGGCGGGAGCCATCTACGGGGTGAGTCCCGAGGCGGTCACGAAGGAAATGCGCCGCCACGCCAAGGCGATCAACTTTGGCTTGATCTACGGCATGTCCGCGTTCGGTCTCACACGATCCACAGATTTGACTCTGGCGGAGGCGGAAAACTTCGTCAAAACCTACTTCACGAAATTCCCCGGGGTGAAAGGATACCTCGACGGCATTCGCAAGCAAGCTGCGCAGCAGGGCTATGTCGAAACCCTGCTGGGGCGCAGGCGATACTTCCCCGCATTGCAGGGCAAAACCAACCCGCAGATGAAAGCCCGCGAGGAGCGTGAAGCCATCAACGCGCCTATCCAGGGCACCGCGGCGGACATCATGAAGATCGCCATGCTGAAGATCCCGCCTGCATTGAAAAAGGCAAAGTTAAGCGGGAAGATGCTCCTGCAGGTGCACGACGAACTCGTGCTCGAATGCCTGAAGGACGAAGTGGAAAAGACAGCCAAAATCGTGAAGGAAACGATGGCAAACGCCTATACACTGGACATCCCCCTCTCCACCGAGGCGCGCTACGGCACCAATTGGGGGGAGATGAAAACGATCTGATATGAATGTAGGGGCAGATTTGGATCCGCCCCTCCTACAATGAAATCAATATGATGTTCACACCGTAGGGGCAGGTCCCTTGACCTGCCCCTACGGTATAATTTGATCCATGCCCGGACGAGAAGACATATTTCAAAAAGCAATGAACGAGGGCCATTCCGCCGCCTGGGATCAGGAATGGAGCAAAGCCGCGTCGACGTATCGCAAAGCCCTGCAGGAAATGCCCGATCAGCCCAAAGCGCTCAACAGCCTCGGGCTGGCATTGTTCCAACTGGGCGAGTACGATGAAGCCCTGCAGATCTACAAACGTGTTGCACAGATCTCCCCACAGGACCCCGTGCCCATGGAGAAACTCGCGCAGCTGCTCGAACGCACCGGTCACCTGAACGAAGCCATCACAGCTGCCACCAAAGCCGCCGAATTGTTCCTCAACCAGCGCGAGTTGGATAAAGCCATCGAGAACTGGGTGCGCGTCACCACGCTAGATACTGATCATATCTTGGCCCATTCGCGACTCGCCCTCGCCCACGAACGCCTCGGGCACAAGCCACAGGCTGTCACACAATACATCGCCGTCGCCAGCCTCGTGCAACGCACAGGCAACATGGAGAAAACCGCCGAACTCGTTAACAAGGCGTTGCAGATCATGCCCGAAAGCCCAGAGGCAAAACAAGCCGAAACCCTGCTCCGTTCGGGACAACTTCTACCCAAGCCATTAAGACCCAAAGGCGGGACGGGTCCGATCGCGATGGCGCAAGTCAAGCAACACCAGCCGAAGAAGGAAATCGATTCAGGTCTCGACCCGATCGCCGAAGCGCGCCAAAAGGCGTTGACGCGGCTGGCGGAACTCCTCTTCGAATACACCACTGACGATACTACCGTCGTCCAACAACGACGCGGGTTGCAGGCGCTCATGCGCGGCACCGGCCAACTCTCAATGCAGCAATCCGAACAGACCAAGGTTGTCCTGCATCTTGGTCAGGCGATCGACGCGCAGACCAAGGACAACGACACACAGGCCTCGGAGGAGCTCGAACACGCGCTCGAGGCGGGGTTCAACCATCCGGCGTTATACTTCGATCTCGGCCTGCTCCGTTCGAAGGCGGATCGGTTCGAGTCCGCCCTCCGCAGCCTCCAGCACGCCGTCAAACACAGCGACTTTGGTCTTGGCGCGCGCCTGTTGCTCGGTCAGATCAATCAAAGGATCGGCAGGCTCGGCGCCGCGTCTATTGAATATCTCGAAGCGTTGAAACTCGCCGATACTGCGGTGGCTCCCGCCGAACAGGCGGACGAGATCCGGCAGATGTATGAGCCGTTGATCGAGGCGCAGACCTCCGTCACGGACGAAGCAGTTCTCAAACGCGTGTGCGACAACATCAACGAAATGCTGATGCGCAAGGACTGGCGCGATCATTTACACAAGTCGCGCGAACAACTTCAGCGATCGCATGAAGGCGGCATGCCTCTACCGCTGGCAGAAATCATCATGCAGGCGCAATCCAGCCAGGTGCTCGAGGCGATCAATCACGTTCATAATCTGGCGCGCGCCGGGCAGTTGCGCACCGCCATGGAGGAAGCGTATCTCGCGCTCACCCATGCGCCATCGTACCTTCCGCTTCACACCCTCATGGGCGATCTGCTCGTGCGCGAGAACCACGTTCCCGAAGCGATCGCCAAATTCACCACCGTCGCGCAGGCATACAGCATTCGCGGCGAGGCAGATCAATCCGCCAAAATGCTCCGCCGCGTGATTGAACTCGCCCCGATGGAACTGGGTGCGCGCTCCAAACTCATCGATCAACTTGTGGCGCGCGGGCAGGTGGACGATGCCATCCGCGAATACATCGAACTGGCGGATACCTACTACCGCCTCGCCGAACTCGACATGGCGCGCAAGACCTACACTGCCGCACTCCGGTTCGTCCAGCAGGCAAATGCCGATCGCACGTGGAACGTACATATCCTCCAACGCATGGCAGATATCGATATGCAACGGCTCAACTGGAAACAAGCCGTGCGCGTCTTCGAACAGATCCGCATATTGCGTCCCGACGACGAAGGCGCGCGCAAGAATCTGATCGACTTGTTCCTCAAACTCGGCCAGCCCGCGCAAGCCAACGCCGAACTGGAAGGCTACCTGGCATATTTGCAGGCGAACAACCACAGCGCGCAAGCCGTCCCCTTCATCGAAGACCTGCTCACCGATCGCCCCGATGATGGCATGCTCCTTCGTGCCCTCGCGCAAGCCTTGCAACAGGCAGGGCGCACCGACGAAGCCGTTGCCCATCTCGATACCATCGCTGACTCGCTTCTCAGCCTCGGCAAAAAAGAGGAGGCGATGGTCGTCGTCAACCAGATCCTGCTGATGAACCCGGCTAATGCGGAGCAATACCGCCAGTTGCTGGCGCAGCTGCAAGCGCAATAAGATTTCATCCCGCCCCCCACGGCGGGATTTTTTCCTCCGCATCCTGCCAGCCGAAAGTCAATCCTGCTTAATCGTCGTCTCATACCCTGATGCTATAACCCCAATCGTTCCCGGCAATTGCATGCCGCAACATCACTGATTATTATCGTTGGGAGAACAAACAACGTGCCTCAAACCAAAAACCGCGCCGTGATGAACTGGCTCTACATCTTCACTTTCATCGTGGCGTTTTTGATTGTCTTCGGCGGATTCGTCCGCCTCACCCGATCGGGTCTGTCCATCGTCGAATGGAATCCGATCAGCGGAGTCCTGCCTCCCATCGGCGAGCAAGCCTGGCAGGAGGAATTTGCCAAATACCAACAGACACCGGAATACCTCCAAATCAACACGGGCATGACACTGCCCGAATATCAATACATCTTCTACATCGAATGGATGCACAGGTTCATTGCCCGGCTCGCCGGTCTCGCGTACGCAATTCCCGTTTTTTATTTTCTCTTCAAGAAAACCATCCCGTGGAAGGAATTTGGAATCTATTTCCTCATGGGCATGCTCTTCATCTCGCAGGCGTTCGCGGGCTGGATCATGGTCGCCAGCGGACTGGTCGACCGCCCGGCGGTGAGTCACTTCAACCTGACGATCCACCTCCTGCTCGCCCTCACCCTGCTGGGCCTCGCTTTTTGGACTGCGCTGGGGCACAAATACGGATTCACCGACCCGGCGAAGAAATCAACATGGTCACTTCCATCGAAACTGGCTGGCATGTATTTTTCGGTTTTGATTCTGCAAATTGCTTACGGAGGCATGACCGCCGGACTCAAAGCCGGTCACGTCTCCAGCACGTGGCCCTTGATGTTCGGCGAATGGATCCCACCCAACCTGTTTAGTTCGTTCATTAATCTCTTTGAATCGCCGCAGACCATTGTCTTCATCCATCGGTGGTTTGCATTTGCCGTGCTGATCGCCGTGCCATTTGTCTATTTCGCCTCGAAGAAGCTGAATCATCCCCAGGACATCCTGACGGGACTTAAATGGCTGCTCGGCATCGTCCTATTGCAGATCTTGCTAGGCATATGGGCTGTGCTTTCGTTCGTGAATATCGTCGTCGCACTCTTGCATCAGGCAAAT
>DATKAU010000262.1:0-11081 GCA_035514655.1 Anaerolineales bacterium | reverse complement strand
GAATCCGCGCAATGGCGAGATCCTTGCGATGGCGACCACTCCGCGCATGGACCTGAACAACTACGGCAATTATTTTTCGTTGTACAGCAATGGCAGCCAATACAATCGCTCGATCGGCACCGCCTACGAGCCGGGGTCGGTTTTGAAGATCCTGACCATGGCGGCCGCGCTCGATACCGGCACTGTCACACCGCAGACCACCTTCGTCGATACCGGATCCATCCAGGTGGGCGGCATCACCATCCAGAACTGGAACCGCGATTCGTGGGGCCAGCAGAACATGGTGGGCTGCCTGCAGCATTCATTGAATGTGTGCATGGCGTGGGTCTCCACACAGATGGGTCCGCAGGCGTTTTACGGCTATATGGAACGGTTCGGACTGGGTCACCCCACGGGCATCGATCTCGCCGGGGAGGCGATGGGCAGGCTCAAGGTCCCGGGTGATTCGGATTGGTACAACGTCGATCTCGGCACCAATGCGTTCGGTCAGGGAGTCACCGTCACGCCCCTGCAGATGTTGATGGCGGCTTCTGCGATCGCCAACGATGGAAAGATGGTCACGCCGCACGTGCTATATTCCATGCTGCGCGACGGGCATCAGTACAACGTTCCCTCGCAATACGGCGGTTCGCCCATCACCTCTCAGACGGCTCATACCCTGAGTGAAATGCTGGCGGTCTCGCTCGAAGCAGAAGCCTCCGGCGCGCTTCTGCCGGGCTACCGCGTGGCAGGCAAGACGGGCACGGCGCAGATCCCCACTGATTTCGGCTACGATCCATCTACCACAAACGTATCCTTCATCGGTTGGGGCCCGGTGGACGACCCGGAGTTCATGATCTACGTGTGGCTCAACAAGCCCACTTCCTCGCCGTGGAGTTCCGAAACCGCCGCACCAGTCTTCTCCCAGGTTGCCGAGCAGACCGTCATCCTGCTCAACATCCCCCCCGATAACGTCCGCAGTCAATTCGTGTCGAGATAACATGCTCACCATTGCCGATGCCATAGAAGCATTGACGAATCATCGTCCCTCCTCTTCGACAGTGATCACCGAGGCGGTGATCGATTCGCGTCATGTGATCCCCGGTTCGCTGTTTGTGGCGATCCCTGGTGAGAAAACGGACGGGCATGACTACATCGCAGAAGCGTTCAAGCGCGGGGCCTCTTTCGCTTTAATCCAGCGCGATGTGGACACCTCCTTCCCTTGCCTCGACCTGCGCGCCGTTTTATCATCCGAGTCTCTGCCCGGTGATGATCTCGCCGCGCCGTCATGCCTGCGTGTGGAAAATACATTGACTGCCCTGCAGCAGATCGCCCGTTTCTGGCGCCGCAAACTGGACCTGCGCGTGATCGGCATCACCGGCAGTGTTGGCAAGTCCACCACGAAGGAAATGATCGCCGAAGTGTTGAGCATGCGCTACCGCACACTGAAAAGCCCTGGCAACCTGAATAACGAGATCGGTCTGCCGCTCACCATGTTGAAGTTGAGCCCCGGCCACCAACGCGCAGTGATGGAGATGGGATTCTACGTACCCGGCGAGATCGCTTTTCTGTGCGATATCGCCCTCCCGCAGGTTGGCGTGGTGACGAACATCGGCACTGTCCATGCCGAACGCGCAGGGTCGCAGGAAGCCATTGCGCGCGGCAAGGCGGAACTCGTGCATGCGCTGCCTCCGGCTCCGGAAGGTACGGCAATTTTGAACTTCGACGATCCGTGGGTGCGCAAGATGGAGGAACGGACGAAGGCGCGCGTCTTTTTTTATGGTCTGTCTCCCGAGGCGAATCTCTGGGCGGATAATGTGGTCGGTCTGGGGCTGGAGGGGATCCGTTTTCGAATTCATTATCAGGGCGAGATCCTGCATGTGAAGATCCCGTTGATCGGGCGTCATTCGGTGCACACTGCATTGCGCGCCGCAGCGGTGGGGTTGATCGAAGGCATGAACTGGCAGGAGATCCTCGAAGGCTTGAGCCAGGGTCACACGCAACTGCGCCTTGCTGCAGTACGGAGTGAGTCTGGCGCGCTCCTGCTCGACGACACCTACAACGCCTCGCCCGAATCCATGCTTGCCGCATTGAACTTGCTTGACGAACTCGACGGCAGGAAAATCGCCGTGTTAGGCGACATGCTCGAACTGGGACCCTACGAACGCGGCGGGCACGAGATGGTGGGCTTGCGCGCCGGGCAGGTGGCTGGCGTGCTCCTCACCCTGGGCGAGCGCGCCCACACCATTGCCGAGGCAGCGCGGCGCGCCGGCATGAAGAAAAGTTCCATCCTGGAGTTCGATGAGCTCGAACCGCTGATGGAGTGGTTGGGAACCAACCTGTCGAAGAACGACGTTGTGCTCATCAAGGGTTCGCGCGGCTTGCGCATGGATCGCATCACAAACCTGCTGGAGGTGCGCTCATGAGCGACAGCGCGTTTGTGTTGAGCCTTGCCATGCTCGCGTTCCTGATGACGGTGATCTGGGGTACGCCGTTACTGCGCGTGCTCCGGCATTTCAAGGTCGGCAAGATCATCCGCGTGGAGGAACCCGACAGGCACCGCGTGAAGATGGGCACGCCCACCATGGGCGGTGTGTTGTTCATTCTGCCGGCGCTGTTGCTGACCGGTCTGTTGAATGCCGCGTCGGTGATCGGCTTGAACGTGACAGGGCGCTCCATCCTTGTGCCGCTCATCGTACTGGTCTCGTACGCCTTGCTCGGCGCGCTGGACGATTGGGAAGGGATCCGTGGGAAGCGCCGCGGAGACGGAATGCGCATCCGCACCAAGTTTCTGGCGCAGGTGGTGCTGGCGGTCGGGACGGCCTTTGTGTTGAAATATATTCTGGATGTTCCCGAAATGTACCTTCCGGGTGTCAAAGGTGAGATTGAACTGGGTTGGCTATATATCCCAATTGCCGCCTTCGTGATCGTGAGCGAGTCGAATGCGGTCAATTTCACCGATGGGCTGGACGGGCTTTCCGGTTTGATCACTGCCACAGCCTTTGCCGGGTTCGGCGGGATTGCGCTGATTGCCGGGTTCACCTATCTGGCTCAGTTTTGTTTCATCATTGTCGGCGCGTTGTTCGGTTTTTTGTGGTTCAACGTGCATCCCGCCGAGTTGATCATGGGTGACACGGGTTCGCTCTCGCTCGGTGCGACCCTCGCGGTCGTCGCGCTGATGACCGGGCAGTGGCCCCTGCTCCTCGTCATCGCTGTCATTCCGTTGAGCGAGGCGTTGAGCGTGGTGATTCAGGTTGTGTATTTCAGGCTGACGAAAGGCAAACGCTTTTTCAAGATGGCTCCCATCCACCTGCATTTTGAACTGCTCGGCTGGAGCGAAACGCAGGTGGTGCAGCGGTTCTGGTTGATCGGTCTGCTCGCTGCGATGGTCGGCGTGGGATTGGTGTTGGTGTAATGAAAACGAACTGGAAAGATACCCGCGTTTTGATTTTAGGCGCTGCCCGGCAGGGTCTTGCCCTTGCGCGCTGGTTGTCTGTCCACGGCGCGCGGGTGACGGTGAGCGATCTGCGTGGTGAAGCGGATCTGCGCCTTGCGCGCGAATCGCTGGCGGAATACCGGATCGACTGGGCGCTGGGCGGGCACCCACTCGAACTGCTGGATTCAACCGATGTGCTGTGCATATCCGGCGGAGTGCCGCTCACTCTCCCGATTGTCGTGGATGCCGTCCGACGAGGGATTCCACTCTCGAACGATTCGCAGATCTTCATGGAAGTGGTACCCTGCAAAACGGTCGGCATCACCGGCTCGGCAGGCAAGACCACAACAACGACTCTCGTTGGCAATATGGCAAAGATATCGGCTGCAGAAAGCGGCAGGCGATCCTATACCGGCGGCAACATCGGCGACCCGTTGTTGAATTACGTGGATGAGATGAAGCCCGAAGATATTGCCGTCCTTGAACTTTCATCCTTCCAATTGGATCAGATGACCATCTCGCCAAACATTGCGGCGATCCTGAACATCACGCCGAACCATCTCGACCGGCATGGCACGATGGAGGCATACACTGCGGCAAAAGCGCGCATCCTTGAATTCCAATCGAAGAGTGATACTGCCGTGCTCAGCCGCGACGACAAAGGTTCGTGGAACCTGCGTGACAACGTGAAGGGCAGGTTGTTCACGTTCAGTCTGCACGATCTGGATGAAGGGTTGGACGGCGCATATCTGAGCGACGGTTTGTTAAACCTGCGCGACGGCAACGCGTATCTTCCGTTGATCCTGCGCGAAAAGATTCAACTGCGCGGCGATCATAACGTGTTGAACACGCTGGCGGCGTTCACCATCGGTCACGCGGCGGGATTTCCCCTCGATGCCATGCTGGAAGCAGTGGAGGAGTTCCGCGGCGTTCCGCACCGGCTGGAGTTCGTGCGCGAACTGCGCGGCGTGCGCTGGTACAACGACTCGATCGCCACCGCGCCGGAGCGAAGCATTGCTGCCATCCGTGCGTTCGAGGAGCCTCTTGTGTTGCTGCTCGGCGGGCGCGACAAGGACCTCCCGTGGGAGGATCTGATCCAACTCGCCGCGAACCGCGTGGATCATCTCGTGATCTTCGGCGAGGCGGCAGAGAAGATTAAGAAAACCGTGAACAGCCTCGGGCTGGGGAAGCCTGCGTTGACGACCGGAGGGAGCGTCGAAACGACGCGGTTTTCCGTCTCGTACGCGAAAGGTTTGCGCGAAGCGATCCTGCTCGCGGCGGATGTGGCGGAGCCGGGTGACGTCGTCCTGCTCGCGCCGGGCGGCACGAGTTTCGATGAGTTCAAGGATTTCGAGGAACGCGGAGAAAGGTTTCGGGCATGGGTGCAAAAACTTTCGTAAACGAACGGTTTTCCTTTTCGTTTTCGCGCAACTGGGCGCGCGGGCTGGACGTGCCGCTGGTGCTGGCGGTGACCGCGCTCGTGGTGTTCGGGCTGATCATGTTGTATTCGGCATCGTTCGATTTTTCATTCAATGAGTATGGATCCTCGACGTACATGTTCAACCGTCAGGTACGCTGGCTGGCGCTGGGTGGGGCAGCCGCGTTCGTGATTTCGCTGTTTGATTATCATCACTGGCGGCGCGCGGTGGTGCTTGCCATGCTCGGCACGATCGGTTTGTTGATCAGCGTGTTGTTCATCAACGAGATCCGCCTTGGCGCCTCACGCACGCTATTCGAAGGTTCCTACCAGCCCTCCGAACTCGCCAAGCTTGTGGCAGTGATCTATCTTTCGGTATGGTTGTATGCCAAGCGCGAATCGCTCCATTATGTGAGTTTTGGTTTGATCCCGCTCGGCGTGATTCTCGGAATCATCGGCGGGTTGATCTACCTGCAGCCCGACCTGAGCGCGGCGGGCACGGTGCTGATCCTTGGCGGCTTATTGTTCTTTCTCGCCGGTGCGGATGTGAAACAGATCGTCCTTCTGCTGATCGCTGCAGTGGTTGTGGGGTGGATCGTCGTGCAGGTCAGCGCGACCGGGCGCGACCGCGTGGATTCGTTCGTGGCAGGTTTGCAGGACCCGATAAACGCTTCGTATCATGTGCGGCGTTCCTTCGAGGCGATCATCAAGGGCGGGATCTTCGGCGTGGGGCTGGGTCAGGCGGATACGAAGTTGACAGGTCTGCCGTTCGCCCCCACCGATAGCATCTTCGCCGTGGTCGCGGAGGAACTGGGTCTGTTCGGTTCGGTTTTGTTGATGGCTTTATACGCGGCTTTGGTCTGGCGCGGGCTGGTGGTTGCCCGCCGCGCGCCTGATATGCTCGGGACTCTCCTCGCCTCGGGCCTGACGATCTGGATCGCGCTGGAGGCTTTGATCAACATGGCGGTGATGGTTGGGCTCATGCCGTTTGCCGGGAACGCCCTGCCGTTCATCAGCGCGGGAGGTTCGAATCTGATATCCACCCTGTGCGCGATCGGGATCGTGTTGAATGTGTCGCGGCAGAGCGGTGAGAGTGCAAGGCTCGAAGAAAACGAATGGAGGTCCTTCGGTGCGGCTATTAATTTGCGCTGGCGGGACGGGCGGCGGGGTGTATCCCGCAATCGCCGTTCACAGCGCGCTCGCGGCTAAAGTGCCCGACATGGACGCTCTCTGGGTGGGGGGCAGGGGCGGCATGGAGGAGTCGCTGGTGAAACGCCAGGGAATTGCCTTTCAGAGCATCCCTGCAGCGGGTGTGCATGGCGTGGGGATCGTGAACATGCCGCGCAACCTGTTCCTGCTCGCGCAGGGTGTGTTAGCCGCACGCCGGATCCTGAAGGAGTTCAAACCGGATGTATTGTTCTTCACCGGCGGATATGTGGCGGTGCCCGTCGCGCTGGCGGGTGGTTCAACCCCCACCCTGCTGTATGTGCCCGACATTGAACCCGGGCTGGCATTGAAATCGTTGACGCGTTTTGCGGATGTGATCACCGTAACGACGGATCAATCGCAAAAGTTCTTTACCAAAAGAGTGCTCGAGACGGGTTACCCGCTTCGCGCGGACCTCGCGCTGTGGGAGCGCCAAATGGCGATGCGCCACCTCGGCATTTCCGGCGAGAAGCCCGTCCTGCTCGTGTTCGGCGGAAGCAAGGGCGCGCGTTCGATCAATTTCGCGGTGATCAACAACATCCGCGAATTGTTGGAGAAGTTCGAGATCGTCCACATTTCAGGAGAGCTCGACTGGCAGATGGTCAAACACACGCGCGAGCAGCTGCCCATGGAACTCGCCGCCCGCTACCATGCCATGCCTTACCTGCATGAGATGGGTGCGGCATTCGCCGCCGCGGATCTCGTTGTGTCACGCGCGGGTGCCTCGGCGCTGGGCGAATACCCGGTATTCGGCCTGCCTGCAATGCTGGTGCCATACCCGCATGCATGGCGCTACCAGAAGGTGAATGCGGAATATCTGTCGGCACGCGGCGCAGCAGTGATCCTCGAGGACCACCGCCTGAACGATGACCTGGTCGCCACGTTGACCGTTCTGCTGCAGAACAAAAACAAGTTGAAATCGATGCGCGCTGCCATGTTCGAACTCTCACACCCGCGCGCCGCAGAGAAGATCGCCAGTGCTCTGATCCGGCTGGCAGGAGCGAAAAGCCTATGATGAGTATCGTGTATATCTTCTGGATGTATGTTGTCCTGTTTGCCTTCATCGGCGGGATGCGCGGCTGGGCAAAGGAATTGCTTGTCTCGTTTAGCGTGATCCTTGCGCTGGCTATAAATCACGTTATGCGGAAATATATTCCATTGGCACAACCGCAAAACCTGGCTGAAAATGACATCACGCTGTTTTGGATGCGCATACTCATCCTCGCAGTGATGGTGTTTTTCGGCTACCAGACCGTCGTCAGCATCGGGCACCTGGCAAGCCGCGCGGTACGTGAAAAATTTCAAGATACGTTCATCGGCATCCTGCTGGGCGGCTTTAACGGATATTTGATCGCCGGAAGTGTGTGGTCATACATGCATTTTGCCGGCTATCCGTTCCCCCGCGCGATCAGCGCGCCGGCCGAACAGAACCTGGTGAATACGGTCAACCAGATGATGTTGTACATGCCGCCGCAATTTCTGGGCGAGCCCGGCATCTACTTTGCGATCATCATCGCCTTCGTATTTGTGATCGTTGTCTACATCTAATTGCTGAGAGCTGATTACCAAACGCTACCATGACACACGTCCATTTCATCGGCATCGGGGGAAGCGGTTTATCCGCCATCGCCCGCCTTCTGCTGGAGAGCGGATACACGGTGAGCGGCTCAGACCGCGCGCTCACGCCCTTTGCCGAAGACGTACGCAAGGCTGGCGCGAAGGTGTTCGTCGGTCACCACGCGCGCAACCTGGCGGGGGCCGATTGGGTGGTGATGTCCTCCGCGATCGGCGCGGACAACCCTGAGGTCCAGGCGGCGAAGCGTGCGAAGATTCCCGTCTACAAACGCGCAGACTTTCTGGGCGAGTTGATGGCGGACAAGATCGGAATCGCCATCGCAGGCACGCACGGCAAGACCACCACCACTGCGATGGCGGCATGGACATTGAGCGAATTGAAACGTGACCCTTCGTTCATCGTGGGCAGCGTGATGAAAAACCTGGGCGTGAACGCGCGCGCAGGCAAAGGCAGGCTGTTCGTGATCGAAGCGGATGAGTACGACAACATGTTCCTTGGGTTGAAACCGCAGATTGAAGTAGTGACGAACCTCGAGCACGATCATCCCGATTTCTTCCCGACCTTCGATGCGATGGTTGAATCGTTCGAGAAATTCACCGACCTGCTCCCCGCGGACGGCACATTGATCGTGTGCGCCGAGGACGCGGGCGCGGCGGCGTTGATCCACCGCGTGCGCAAGGCTGGCAAAAATGTGGTCGCCTACGGTGCGCAAAACGATATGACGATCAGCGCCCCCTCGTGGGTGCTGGCGCGCGATGTGAAGGCGAACCAGCGCGGCGGTTTTGATTTTATCGCCACATCGAACCTGAAGAGCAAGGATGTCGATTCGGTCGAAGTGTCGCTGCAGGTGGCGGGCGAGCACAACGTGCGCAACGCGCTGGCGGTGCTGGCGGTAGTGGATGTGCTCGGTCTCCCGCGCGAGAAAGCCGCGAAGGCGCTCGGTAAATTCACGGGCACAAACCGCCGCTTCGAAATGCGCGGCGAAGCAAAGGGCATCAGCATCTTCGACGATTATGCCCACCATCCGACCGAGATCAAAGCCACGCTCGCCGGCGCACGGGCGCGTTATCCGGAGCGGCGCATCTGGGCTGTATGGCAGCCGCACACCTATTCGCGCACGCAGGCGCTGTATCTCGAATTCTCGCGTGCCTTCAAGGACGCCGACGAGGTGATCGTCACCGAGGTCTACGCAGCGCGCGAACCAAAACAAGACTTCACCTCCGCCGAGATCGTGAGCGGGATGCCGCATCGATCGGCGCGGTTCATCGCCACGCTCGATCAGGTCACAAATTATCTGCTCACCAATCTTCAGCCGGGCGATGTGCTGATCGTCCTCTCCGCAGGCGATGCGGATCGGATCTGCACAGACCTGTTGAAGGCATTGAAGGAAAGGTAAACGGACATGGACAGACAAACCAGACGCACGCCGCACTCCCAGGCACTTAATCTGCTCCCTCTCGCATCGGCATTGATCGCCGCTGAAAAGTCCACCCCGCCCCGCGCGCCGCGACCGTCGCTTGATCCGGATGAAGCGCTCGCGGCACGGCTGATCGAAAACATCAAACACCCACAGGCGGTTCTGTTCCCCGAAATGCGGATCGAACCTCCGCGACCCTTCCATCGCAAGTTACTTCATGAAATGGCAGGCAGTGATGTCTGATGAAAAGAAACCCGACAAGCCCGAAATACCGTTCCTCCCGCCATTGAAGATGGTGCTGGCGTTCTTCGACCGCGAAGCGCGGAAGCGCGGTTTTCTGAAGAAGGACGACACCAAGCCTGTCAACACGAAGGTATACGATGTGAAACGCATCATCGACCGATTGAACGATACCGATAAAAAAAGTGATTAACCATTCTGCAATACGACTGTCCAGGCTCAAGATGATTATGACCCGTCCCGTTGACCTCCTGCGCCTCAAACTCGGCGACTCGGTGAAGGAGAACGTCCCCCTTGCACCGTATACCTCCGCGCGCATCGGCGGTCCGGCGGATATCTTCATTACTGCCGACACGGTCTCGGACCTGGTGCGCATCGTCAAACTCCTGTGGACGCACAACATGCCCTTCACGATCCTTGGCGGCGGTTCGAACGTGCTTGTCAGTGACAGAGGCGTGCGCGGTGTGGTGATTTTGAACCGCGCGAAGGGAGTCAAATTCCATGGAGGGGATCAGCCTTCGGTCACAGCGGAATCGGGAGTCGTGTTCAGCAATCTCGCCAATCGCTGTGCGTCGAAAGGGCTGGCAGGGATCGAATGGGCGGCGACCGTCCCCGGTACGGTCGGCGGCGCGGTGTATGGCAACGCTGGCGCGTTCGGTGGCGACATGGCTGGCAATTTGATCTCAACCCAACTGCTAACAGAAAACGGGCGTGAAACATTTTCGGTCGAACAGATGAAATACGCCTACCGCTCCAGCGTATTGAAGCGCGGTGAAGTAAAAGGCGTCGTCCTGGCGGCTGAGTTGCGATTGATCAATTCCCTGAAGGATGATGTGACGGTAAAGATCCAACAGTTCAGCGCGCATCGCAAGGCGACCCAGCCTCCCGGCGCGAGCATGGGATCGATGTTCAAGAATCCGGAAGGCGATTACGCTGGTCGCTTGATCGATGTATCGGGCTTGAAGGGCACGCGCATCGGCAATGCGGAAGTCAGCCCGCTGCACGGGAATTTCTTCATCAATCACGGCGACACGCGCGCGGCAGATATCCGCTCGTTAATCGAGAAGGTGCATAAGACGGTGAAGGAAAAGCAGGGTGTTGATCTGGAGCTGGAGATTGAGTTTGTTGGAGATTGGAACGTTTGAACGTGTAAACGTTGAAACAAAAAACGTCATGGCTGAGAAACTTCGAGTGGCAGTGATATTCGGTGGTCGTTCAGGCGAGCATGAAGTCTCGCTCATGTCTGCGCGTTCGGTGCTCTCGGTGCTTGACCCCGCGAAATACGAATTGACCCAGATCGGCATCACCCGCGACGGCGCATGGCTGACCGGTGAAGAAGCTATCGGAAAATTCGAGCAGGGCAAACTCGAAGGTTTGGATCATTTCGTTTTGTCGCCTGATCCGTTGGACAAGGCACGCAATACGAAAGACGCAGTCGATGTTTTCTTCCCTGTCCTGCATGGCACCTTTGGTGAGGACGGCACAATCCAGGGTTTGTTCGAAATGGCAGACGTGTCGTATGTGGGCGCGGGCGTGGTTGGCTCCTCCGTCGGTATGGACAAGGGCGTATTCAAGGAAGTGATGCGCGCAAACGATATTCCGGTGGTTGAGTCCGTGCTGGCGTTGCGCGCCGAGATCGAAAACGATCTGAAATCGGTGATCGAACGCGCGGAAGGTGCCAGCGCGTATCCTCTGTTCACGAAACCTGCCAACCTGGGTTCCTCCGTCGGCGTGACGAAATGCCGCAATCGATCCGATTTGCAGGAGGGGTTGATGGAAGCTGCCTCGTTCGACCGGCGTGTGCTGATCG
>DATKAU010000261.1:0-6555 GCA_035514655.1 Anaerolineales bacterium | reverse complement strand
TTCGAAATTATTGTTCTCAGTGTCTCTTTGATTCACAGAGCCCGCATCCTGCACCTGCATGCATCCCTGCCTGGCAAACCAGGCAGGGATCAAGACCATCTATCTGATGAACGGATCTGTGTTTCTGTGTCACCACATCGTGAGACCTAGGGAGCCACCGTGACGGTGAATGAATCTGACAGGACGGCGAACGCGTTATCGGGGTTGGTCACGCGCACATCCCAGACCTGTGTGGTGGTCCCGACATCCACCACTACGTTGACAGTGATCACAATGGTATTGGCATTGACCACCTGTATCCCGGTGACCTGAGGCGCGATTCCCTGTCCGCCCTCGAAATTCACCAGCGCACCGTTCGCAAAGCCGGTACCGCTCAAGGTCAGGTTCACGGTTGTATTTGCCCCGGCAGTGTTGGGGGTGATACTTAATATATTCAATTGTGCTGTAGCGGGAGTGAAGGTTATCGTTGGGAGTGAGACCGAAGTTGCCGTTAGGGTAGGCAGACTAGCTGTTGGAGGCGCCGATGTTACAGTCGGGACGGGGCTCAAGGTAACAACGGTGGGTACAGGTGAGACGGGTGTAAAGGTCATTGTGGGAAGAATGACGGGCGTCGCGGAGACAGGAAGCGTGGGGGACGGGATGGGCGAAGCAGTGGGTGTGATGATGATCGGGCTCCCGATTTCCCGCCATCCCAGGTCGGGCGCCGCGCCGATAAACCCTGTGATCGGGCGGGCCGGGATCAGCTCGCCGTTGGCTGCCGTGTATTGCGGGATGCCCCGGTCGATCGCCGGTGAAGCCGATTGCAACAGCAAACCGCTGAAGTCATCGTCCACTGTTTCCCAGACTCCATCTGCACCCGGGTTTGGTGCCGCTGAAAAAAGCGGATCCTGAGCCGTGATGATTCCTGCGCCCAGCGTGCTCTCATCTGCATCGAGTGTGTTATTAAAGAACAGGGTATGTGCCACAACTGAATTCGCCCCCGGCGGACCCTGCACTCTCCAAACCCCTCGCCCAATCGAATTGGTGATGATGTTGTTGAATGCCACCAGATTATCACCGCCCGAAATGCCATGATTGTTTCCATAAAATGTATTGTTGAACACACGGACGGGTTCCACCATATCTGCGCCGGAAAAATCCTCCACCGTGGTGATGTTCGGCATGAGACCAATCCCCGCCTTCTGGTTGTTGGCGATCAGGTTTCCCACGATCACAAAACGCCGGTTGGTATCCTGTGGATCGCCTGGAAAGTCAACCAGTTGAATGCCGTCTTCGCGGTTTCCAATGATCATGTTGTTCCAGATATTCACCTCCACCACTGCGGGCGGGGAGGGCTTATCCTGCAGGTTGATCTCGATGCCATCATCAGCGGCATACATGATGCGGTTGTTCTCGATCAATAGCGGCCGGTCTGTGTTATCCAGGTGAATGGCATCATCACCAGCACCAAAATAAACATTGTTGCGGTTGATGCCGCCTGCGCCCCATTGATAGTTCACCTGATCGGTGGATGAAAAGAAAAAATTGAATTCAGCGATAAACGGCGAAGAAGCCTGAATGCCAACATTGACGCCTCGAATCACAAAGCCGCGCAGGGTGGGCATCTGTGTCAGGCTGGACGGTATGGTGATGGTGGCGGCGCCGGTACCACCATCAATGATGGTGATGTTATTGGCTGGGTTGACAGGGTCAAACGATTCTGCAGTGATGGTCACTGGCCGGTCGAGGATCAAATTCTCGTTATAGGTACCAGCCTGCACTTGAATAATATCCGCCGGTTGCGCGGCACTGATCGCTGCCTGGATGGTCGGGTATTCCTCAGGGACTCTTAGCACGGTCAGGTTCTGCCTTTGCCGGTTGATTGCAAATGCTCCTGCGACCACACCAACTACCAGGATACAAAAAACGATTACCATGATCGGCAAAAGGCTGGCTTTGAATCGTCGGTCAATCATTCCTACCTCCAGGTCTCCCTCACCCCATGTAATAAAGCGTGCAAATCGCGCCTCCTGCCGCACAATACGGCAAAATTACGCTTCACCCTATTATACGAGTTCGTGAGGGAGTTGTTCTACCCAAATTTAAATCCATCGAAATGAGGAACGAGCAGGGAAAGGGGACCAGGATCGATCTCTTTGCCTGCCCCATTGAATGAGCGTATTTTTAAGTTCTTTTCAGTGAAGTCTTATATTATTTGTTTAGGATTAATATCATGCAACAGGGGATCGTTCATTGTGGATTCAACTTTGCCTGAAAATTCCATATAGAGATTCGAAAGGAGTAGAAACATGTTTGTGACTCAGACCATCAGTCGACGTCCGCTTCTTGCTTTGCTGCTGATCGCGCTCACTGTTGCGATGATCGCAGCCGCTCCCACCCGGGCGTTCCCGGATGTGATCCCGCTGCCGAACGGTTTCCGGCCGGAAGGTATCGCTGTCGGAAAAGGGACCACTTTTTACGTTGG
Source organism: Anaerolineales bacterium (assembly GCA_035514655.1). Classification (GTDB taxonomy): domain Bacteria; phylum Chloroflexota; class Anaerolineae; order Anaerolineales; family Villigracilaceae; genus Defluviilinea. Next base: position 4,091 of record DATKAU010000261.1, on the reverse strand, counting down.
GTCGATCCCAACCGGCGCGGTCTACCGCGGCGATCTGAGAACGGGCGAGGGCGCCGTGCTTGTCCCTGCCCAGGCAGGACGAGCTGCGATCGGGCTGAAGTACGACAACCGGACCGGCTTGCTCTTTGTTGCCGGCGGTCCGACCGGCTATGCTTATGTGTACAATGGTGAGACCGGCGCAAATGTTGCCGAAATCCAACTCACTACATTGCCGAGCTTTATCAACGATGTGGTTGTCACGAGAGATGCGGCTTATTTCACCAATTCCTTCCAGCCCATCCTGTACCGTGTGCCGCTTGAGAATAACGGTGACTTGCCCTCCGTGCCAACTGTTGAAGAGATCGTTCTGGGTGGTGATTACCAGTTTACCCCCGGCGCTTTTAACGCCAACGGCATTGCTGCCACCCCCAACGGCAAGACCTTGATCATTGTCAACAGCACGGAAGGCGCGCTTTATAAAGTGGATCCAACCACCGGCATTGCAACGCGGATCGACCTGGATGGAGGTGCCGTACCGAACGGGGATGGCATCCTGCTCCAGGGAAAAACCTTGTATGTGGTGCAAAACCAATTGAACCAGATTGCCGTCGTGGAATTGAATTCGGATTTCACGGAGGGTACGATTGTCGATACCATCACCAGCCCATGGTTCCGTGTACCGACGACGATTGCTCGTTTCGGCAGTTCGCTGTATGCCGTCAATGCCCGCTTTGGAACCCCGCCGACACCGGACACTGAATATGAGGTTGTCCGCGTTCCCAGAAATTGACCGAGTGATTTTGAGCGGCTCTTCTGAACAGTCAGGAGAGCCGCTTTTTTTGATTCCGGCGTTTCACTGTTTGATGAGTTAGCGCGTACGCAGCAATGCCGAACGCGATGGCAACATTGAATGATTTCTTTTCTCCGCGCATGGGAATCGTAAAGATGTGATCGCAAAGATCCAGTAATTCGGGGTCTACACCGGTCACTTCATTGCCGACAATCAGGACTTCACGCTGCGATTTGTAGGTCACGCTTGCGAAGTCCTCGAACAGGTAAGCCTGGCTTATATCAATGGCGCGTGACTCCTCCTCCAATCCATATACTTTCCAGCCTTCTTTCTTCAAACCTCTTACTAGTTTCTCAGCATCCTTGTGATACGACCATGGGACAGTCTGCTCCGCGCCGAGAGAGGTTTTGGTCACTGCTCCGTTGTCAGGCGTGGGCGTAATGCCGCACAGGTAGGCATGCATGAATCCGAAGCCATCTGCGCTGCGCAGCATGGACCCTACATTCCATGCCGAGCGGATGTTATCCAGCAGGACTGCCAGGTTCCTTGAACGATGGAGACCTCCGGTTTTTTCCTCTCCCACTGTGTCCCCGGTATTTGAATCTAGAGGAGGGGTGACACCGGGTTCAGTGAGCAACTGGCGGCTGAGCACGACGCGAGTCTCTCCGATGCAGGCCGGGCAACGCGTGCCGAATGGATGTCCTGTCACGAGTGGATAGCGCAGTCCGCATGCGTTGCAGACCCTGATCTCATAGATGTTCACTGGCATGAGGTCATTATACATGCTACAATTTGCCTATGCATCGGGTGGTCCCAGAACTAATTATTGAGAACTATCGGGCGGGTCGTTACAGTGGGGAATTCCCTGCGATGGGAATGTTCCTCGATCTTTCAGGCTTTTCCACAATGACGGACACCCTCATGCAGCACGGTCAGCATGGTGCCGAGGTGCTTGCCGGGCTGATGCATGGTGTGTTCGATCCCCTTGTGGAAAGTATCTTTGACTATGGGGGGAAGATCGTGGGGTTTGCCGGCGATGGCATTATGGCGTTATATCCGATTGAATCGGATATAAGGTCCACCGCTCTGCAGGCATTAACCTCTGCCCATGTGATCCAGAAACGCTTTGAAGAAAACCCGACGCGCCAAACTATATACGGTGAGTTTTCGATTTTCGCGAAGATCGGCTTGGGAAGTGGGCCGGTTTCATGGGGAATTTTGCGCGCTTCGCAGGGGGATCAGGCAGCCTATTATTTCCGCGGCAGTGCCGTGGAAGAATCAGCGCAAGCGGAACATCATGCCGGGGCCGGGGAGATATTGCTGGCGCAGAGCGTTTATGAACTTTTGCGAGAGGACATTGATTCCGCACCCTGTATCCCTTTCCGGCGCTTTAGCGGATTTCGTGTCGAAACGCCAAACCCTTCCCGGGTGGTCTTTCCTCCGGTCGATCTGCGTATCGCGCGGCTTTTTATGCCTGAGGAAGTGATCGCAAATGATGTGCGCGGTGAATTCCGCCAGGTCGTGAACCTGTTCCTGCGCTTCCCCGATCTTTCAGGCGAAGCCTTGCAGGATATGATGAGCACTGTCTTTGAGTTGCGCAAGAGATATGGTGGTCTGGTGAGCCGGCTGGATTTTGGTGATAAGGGCTGTAATATGCTTATGCTCTGGGGGGCGCCCGTCGCTTACGAAAATGATATTGGGCGTGCATTGAATTTCCTGCTTGACCTGAAGGCTGCGGTCGATTTTCCAATAACCGCGGGCGTCACGTATTACATCTCGCATGCCGGCTACCTGGGAAGCTCGATCTACGAAGACTACACCTGTTATGGTTGGGGGGTGAACCTGGCCTCGCGTTTCATGATGACAGCACAAGCTGGCGAGATTTGGGTGGATGATCGAATCGCACGGCGCATTGCGGGAAGGTTCGAGGTTGAATTTGTTGGCAGCCAGTTCTTTAAAGGCTTTGCTGCTGAACAGAAGGTTTATCTATTACGCGGATATCAGCAAATGGCGGAACCGATCTATCAGGGGGAACTGGTGGGCCGCGCAGAGGAACTGGCGCAGCTTTCAGGTTTCACAGAGCCGTTGTGGCAAAACAAGTTCGCAGGATTATTGCTTGTTTCGGGCGATGCGGGCATTGGCAAAGGACGGCTTGTTTATGAATTTCGCTCCTCCAGCATGTTCGATGGGAAACGGATCCTCTGGGCTGTCTGCCAGTCGAATCAGATTCTGCGCCAATCCTTTAACCCCCTGCGCAGTTGGCTTTCCAGGTACTTTGGGCTTTCGCGCAATCAATCTATGGAGGAACAAAAACAGATCTTCGATGCGAAACTGGATGACCTGATCGTTTCCATTGCCGACCCGGAGATGGCGCGTGAACTCGATCGTACCCGTTCCATCCTCGGTGCGTTACTGGGCTTGCACTGGCTTGGTTCCCTTTATGAGCAGCTGGAGGCGGAGGGACGGTACAACAATACATTCCTGGCTTTGATCGCTCTGCTTAAAGCCGAAAGCCTGCGCCAGCCGGTCATACTCTTTCTGGAAGACCTTCAATTTACCGACAAAGACTCGAAGGATTTTCTGCCGCGTTTGAAGCGTGCAGTCCTGGCGGGCGGGGACGAAAAGTCCTATCCCATTGCCATGATAGTGACCAGCCGCCCGCCCGGGCTGGGGCTTGGAAAAGACCTGATCGATGCGCGTATTGAGCTACGCGGACTTGCTCCTGAAGCCATCGAGTCTCTCATAGAAACCAGGCTGGGGGGCGCGCCCACTCCCGAACTCGTTACCCTGCTTGTCAACCGCTCCGAAGGGAATCCCTATTTTGCTGAGCAGATCATCCGCTACCTGCAGGAAGAAAACCTGATCGAAACCGGCACCGCTGGCTGGAGATTGGTCCGCGAGATCGATGATGCATTTTTGCCAGGGGATATCCGCTCCGTCCTGGTGGCGCGACTTGACCAGCTTGCGCGGGGAGTGCGGGAAAGTGTCCAGACGGCATCCGTGTTGGGGCGTGAATTTGAGATTCCACTTCTGGTGCATATGTGGCGCGAGGATGAACTTTTGCATTTGCATGTTGCAGAGGCAGAGCAGGCAGCTGTCTGGGGGCAGTTGGACGACCTGCACTATGTCTTTTCACAGGGCCTGCTGCGTGATGCTGCCTACGAGATGCAGATGCAAGCCAGGAGACGGGAGCTTCATGCCCTTGCCGTGGATGCACTGGAACATCTGTATGACGACCACCCGAACCGCTACGCGGAGCTTGCCCACCACGCCAAGTATGCCGAACTCAATTCGAAAGCACAAAAATATTACACACTTGCCG
>DATKAU010000260.1:0-5008 GCA_035514655.1 Anaerolineales bacterium | reverse complement strand
AACGTCCAGAAGGTGATCGGCATTTTGTTCTTCAAGCCGCCCATGTTGAACATATCCTGCGGGTCCACCTTGTGGTTGCCCGTATGAAGCACACCGTGCTCCATGCCGTGGATGACCGATCCGGAGCCGAGGAAGAGCAGCGCCTTGAAAAATGCGTGTGTGATGAGATGGAACGCAGCAGCAACGTACGCGCCGATACCGAGGGCGGCAATCATATAGCCGAGCTGCGAGATGGTCGAAAACGCCAGCACGCGCTTGATGTCGTTTTGAGCAAGGGCAATGGTCGCGGCAAACAGCGCGGTGAATGCGCCGATAAATGCTATGATGGACATCGTCTGCGCATCGAGGCTGAGGAGCGGGAACATGCGGATGGCTGCATACACGCCTGCCGAGACCATCGTGGCGGCGTGGATCATCGCGCTGACAGGCGTGGGACCTTCCATCGCATCGGGCAGCCACACATGAAGCGGAAACTGCGCCGACTTGCCAACCGTGCCTATGAAGAGGAGCAAACCAATCAAACCCGCGGCGGAGAATCCGAGAAATCCGCTGGGGACCGAGGCCAGTGTCTGTAACACATCTTCTGTGAAAATTTCACGAAACGATAATGTGCCTGTCGCATAATAGAGATAGGCAATACCTAGCAACATGAACACATCGCCGACGCGGGTGGTCATGAAGGCTTTTATTGCCGCGTCGCGCGCGGACGGTTTGCCATACCAAAATCCGATCAACAAGTACGAACATAAGCCCATGATCTCCCAGCCAACAAACAAGGTCAGCAGGTTGTCCGAAACCACGAGCGTGAACATGCCGAATGCAAACAACCCGATAAAGGCAAAGAAGCGCGAGTACATCGGTTCAACAGACAGAACCACATGCTTGTGTCCGTGCTCTTCCATAGTCGCGCCGTGCGGGGGCAGACCTTTTTGATCATGATCGCCCTCGGGCTGTCCGAAATTGTGATACCCGACGCTGTAGAGGAAGATCATCAAGACCGTCCACGCCACGAAGAACAGCGTCACCGCGGTGAGCGGGTCAACGAGCACACCAACCTTCAACCATGTATCACCCGTAGGCAGCCAGTTGATGGACGATTCAAAAGGATGCTCGCCCAGGTGCTCCACGCCGATGGCGCGCACGAAGACGATCATGCTCCCGATCCACGAAAGCAGGGCCGCGCCAACCGCGATGGTATGGCTGAGTACCTTGCTCCGGTTAGTGAATAGCACGATCAAAAAGAACGCCAGAACTGGAGGGAGGGGTATTAACCAGATGAGGGTTTCCGTTGTCACAAAGCCTCCGAGGAGAGCGATTATTCGATACTTCGAATATCGAGTTCTCGAATATCGTTTTTACTAGAACTTCAACATATCAATATCGTCCGCAATCACAGTGTTGCGTTTGCGGTAAATGGAAATCACCAGTGCCAGACCTACAGCCACTTCCGCGGCGGCAACGGCAAAGACGATGATGGCAAACACCTGACCCGTCAGTTGGGTCACGTCGCCGTATCGCCAGAACGCCGCAAGGTTCACGTTGACCGAGTTCAACATCAACTCGATGCCGAGCAATATCGCGACCGCGTTCCGGCGCGAGAGCACGCCAAACAGACCGATGCTGAACAATGCCGCCGAAAAAAACAGATACCATGATAACGGAACCATGCAAACTCCTTTTCTTGGCCACTGAGAGCACTGAGGTCTCTGACCCCGCACCTGCGTTCGGGGCAGGTGGAAAAATCTCAATATCTCTGCCGTCTCGTACCGGCGAGCCGCCGTTGTTAGCGGCACGAACGGTGTGGGCTCTGTGGCTGATTTCCTTTCAACTCGTACATCACTCCACTATTTTCGAGAGTCCCCGGAACGGGGAAAGTCCCCACTTCGGGGATTGAACGCGACGTACACCGCGCCGATCAATGCTGCTACGAGCAGCACGGAGGCAACCTCAAATGGCAGGACAAACGCGTCCGGCGAGAGGAGGGCATCTCCCAATGCAGCCACCGAATCAAACCCAGCCGGGAAGTCTGCTGCGGTTTTCGACAAGCCGCTCCACCCCTGAAGAATTGCCACCAAACCCGCGAAGGTGAGCACCGATAGCATTGCGCCGAACCACCAGTTGCGATTCACCTGCGGACCTTGATCGCGCATGTCTTTTCGAGTCAACATCACGGCAAAGATGAACAGGATGGCAATCGCGCCGATATAAACAACCACCTGCACCACGGCGAGAAAATTTGCGTGCAGCAGCGCGTACATGACCGCCACACCGAACAGTGTGGAAACCAGCCACAACGCGGCATGGACAAGGTTGCGCGTGGTCACCACCATCAAGCCGGAGCCGAGTGTGAAGCCTGCAACTAGAAGAAAAATGATTTGTTCCACTGTCATACAATACCTTTTGTTGTTCCCTGTGTTTGGCAATTCGGACTTACGGATGGCTTGCCTCTGCCGCCTGCTTCGGTCCTTCCACTTTTTCGCGTTCGCGCCGGCTGTACAGGCGCGCCGTCTCGAGAGAGATCCACGCTACCAGCACGTTCGAGAGGAACATGCCTGAGGTGTAGAGCCAACCCGGGGCGTCGGCAAGAAGCGCATTCATGAAAGCAGTCACCATCAGCAGCGTGAAGGCAACGGGGGTCAGGAACTTCCAGTTGAACGCCAGCATGTGGTCGATGCGAATGCGCATGAGCGTGTACTTCACCCACATGATGATCCAATACCCGATCAGCGCTTTGAAGAGAACCACCGCGATGGCGAGGAACGCGCTCACCTGCTCCAGCCCAAAGAAGCGATATCCGCCGAAAAACATGATCGCCCAGAAGCCGCCGAATGTGTAGGCGTGCAGGAGTTCGCCCGCGTAGAACATGCCGAACTTCATACCTGAGTATTCGATGTTGTAGCCCGAGACGAGTTCCGACTCCGCTTCACCCATATCAAACGGCGCGCGTCCGAGCTCGGCGATGGCAGCGATGAGAAAGATCAATGCGGCAAGCGGTGCCAGAAAGACAAACCAGGTATCCTGCGCATTCGTAATCGCGGCGATTCCCATCGAACCGGCGAAGATCGTCGGGATCAGCATCACGGTCAGCATCGGGATTTCAAACGAAAGCATCACCGCCACTTCACGGAACGCGCCGATAAGCGAGTATTTGTTGTTCGAAGACCATCCCGCCATGATGATCGACAGCGTGCCGATCGCACCCGCGGCAACGATGTAGAGCACGCCCACGTTCAAGTCCACACCGAGAATCGTCGGGGCAAGCGGAACCACCGCCCATAAGATCAAAACAGACATCATCGAAAGGATCGGCGCCAGGTTATACACCGGCTTGTCAGCACCTTCGGGCGTGATGTCTTCTTTAATGAGCAATTTAATGATGTCGGCAAACGGCTGGATTAACCCGAACGGACCCACGCGGTTCGGACCAATGCGGCTTTGAAAGCGCGAGACCACCTTGCGCTCGATCCACACAAGGATGATATCGAGCACCATCAACAGGCTGACCAGGATGAATACGCCAAGGAATCCGATCAATACCTGCGCAAGGAGATCGGGCATACCCCAGCCGGAGAAAAGTCCAGCCAGCCAGTCAGCGGAAAATTTGAGAGGGTCCTTGAAAAAATCCATCATTACTCCTGATTACACAAAGAAAAGGCTGAACGGGTAATACCAATTCAGCCTTTTCCATTTAATCCAAGATATTTACACCCACTCCAGCATCCCCTTGCGCCACGTATACACCAGCCCGACGATGAGGATGAGGATAAAGATGATGCCTTCGATCACGGCGAACATCCCGAGCTGACCCAGTTTCACCGCCCACGGGTACAGAAACACGGTCTCCACATCGAAAACCAGGAACACCAGCGCGAAAATGTAATATTGGGCTTTGAACTGCACCCAGGCGGGTCCCACCGTTTCAATCCCGCATTCATAGGTGGTTTGTTTGATCGGATTAGGCTTTTTCGGTCCCACCACCCACGCGGCGCCGATCGCCCCAATCGGTATGATCGCCCCGACTATGAGAAACATTGCAATATATACCCATGGACTCATCGAATCACCTGTGAAATTTTTTGGCGAGCGGCAAAATTGTACCATAAAGCACTAGTGCGCCGTACGGACAGTTTGCACGTTCCCTTATGATTTTCATCCTATTTGGATCGTAATCGCTTCCGCCTGCCGAAGATAAACCTGGTGATATCCTCGAGGAACGGAAACCCCAGGAATGTTCCCACGACAGATCCCACTGCGCCGAACAGCCGCGCCGAATTTGCTGAGAGACCGAGGAAGTTCACCGCTTCGATTTCCACGGGTGAGGCTGATACTGCTCTTTCGAGTTGCTCCCCGCTGACTTTATCCACAAACCTCATATAAAACCAAATGGTGCCGCGATAGATACCGACACCGGAGGGAAGAATACTCCAGAAAAAGGTGACGGACTGTCCCGGCAGGAGAGACTGGCTGACCCGCTCCTCCGGCGAGATCTGCAATCCTGTGATATCGAACTGCGCCTCGGCGATGACGTTGTGAGTTTCGTACAGGTTGGGTAACTCAATCACTTCACCGGTGACAATATTGCCGCCCACCTCCGCAGTCGGGGTGAGATTCCCAAGTTCATCCACTTCCAGAGTCAAGCGGACACGATCCGAATCTCCCGCGCGGATCTGAGGCGGGAATTCCAGTGTGAGGCGGCGTCGTTCGGGGAGGGCAGGTTGCGCCGTTGGTGGAAGAGGAACAGGAATCCCCGGACTGGTCGGCTGCAATGTGGGAGCGATTACAACGGGAGGTGAACTTACAAGTTCCGTAGGCTGGGCTCCCCCCACCGGCGGCTCTTCGGGCGGAGGTTCAGCAGCTTCAATTAGAGGTTCAGTGGCTGTCGCCTCAGGTGCTGCGGCAGGCGCGCCTCCGCAAGAAGTGGTGAGAATAATCCCTAGCAGGAGCATGACGCTCCGGGGAGAAAACGCGAATCGACTCATAGCACCACCTCAAGCGGAGTCGACGAAGC
>DATKAU010000259.1:0-6832 GCA_035514655.1 Anaerolineales bacterium | reverse complement strand
TGGAAAAAAGAGTTTTCTCTATGATCTCAGTGATCTCTGCCTGCACTGAGCCGCAGGCACACGTGTGGCTACGATCTGAAAGACCAGCAGATGCCTATTGAACCGGGACGTAATTCAGCATATCCGTCTTCCGATTCATGTATTCGACGGGTGTAAAGCCAGAGAACCCTTTAAAATCGTGGATGAAATGCGCCTGATCGTAGAATCCGCTCTCGCGGGCGATTTGATTCCAATTCACAAACCTGCCGCGTTCGATTTCCAGGATTGCCTTTTGGAAGCGCATGATTTTCAGAAATTGTTTCGGGGGAACGCCAACATGTCTCTTGAACAGGTCAATGAAATGTTTTTGCGAATACCCTACGATGCTGCTGAAATCCCGGAATCCCACTGCATCCGGCTTTTTTACAATGGTTGATACTGCATAGTCAACACACCTCGTTGCGGCATCGGCATGCAGCGCCTCGCCGCCGCATTGGAGCAGAAATTGCTCCACAAGCGAAAACATGATTTCAACGGAAGGCGCATGAAGGATTTGCTCCCTCAGCCTGTGGAAATTGTTCCCGAATATTAAATCGGCACCCACAACCCAATCTGTTATTTCGGTCATTGGGAACGGATAAAACGGGCGGGCGCCTCCCTTTTTGAATGCCACGATCAACATCCGGCTTCCTTTGCCCGAAGGAATGGTGATCGGCTGCGTCCGCACACCGCTGACCCACGCGTCGCGGCACACCTGAATCTCCTTCAGGGTCTCGTTGTCGTAGATGGACTGTGGATGTTCGGTCAGGTCGATGATGATCTCGGTGTTTCCGTCCGGCAGAAACCGGTCCAGCGAATGAGCTACTTCAATCCCCTCATAATAGACAAACTGCTCGATATATCGGTTCAACGGGAAGGCGGGCGTGTGAAGTTTGAGGATCATTACCTATCAGTATATTGTAGAACATAAATTCTAAAATCGCAATGGCAATTATTTCTTAGACCGACCTAACAAAAGCCCTGCGACTAGTACTCTGCTAACTTGAATAATTTGTATAGGTTATACTTGGCGGATGAGCACAAAATATCACGTTTACCTGACCAAAGAAAATCGCCAAGAATTAGAAAGTCTGATCCACAGCGGCGAATCATCGGCACGCACACAAACTCGGGCAAGGATTTTGTTGTTGACCGACGAGAACCAGAAGAAGAAAAAGCGAACGGAAGAAATCTCGTCGATTCTGATGTGTTCTTTGCCAACTATCACGGCCATTCGCAAGAAATTTGTGGAAGGCGGATTAGCGAAGGCGCTGTATGATAAAGCGCGTCCTGGAGCAACGCCCAAGATCACAGGCGAGATAGAGGCGCAGTTGACGCTCCTGGCTTGTAGTGCGCCGCCGGAAGGAAGGTCACGCTGGACGTTGCAACTGCTGGCGGATAAACTCGTCGAGTTGAAATTGTTAGACAGCATCAGCGATGTGGCTGTGATGAAACGGCTAAAAAAAATGAACTTAAGCCTTGGCTGGTAAAGTCTTGGGTGATTGCCAAACCATCGGCGCAGTTCGTGGCGAAAATGGAAGATGTGCTGGCCGTGTATGAACGTCCGTATGACCCAAAGCGCCCTCTGGTATGTGTCGATGAAGCCAGCAAGACCTTGCACGACACGCCGCGTGGCACCTTGCTGATGGAAGCCGGGCAACCGCTGCGTCAGGACTATGAATACAAAAGAAACGGCACAGCCAATATTTTTATGGCCGTCGAACCTTTGGTTGGCAAGCGCAAAACCTGGGTAACCGCTCAACGAACCAGTCAAGATTTTGCAGAGCTATTGCGTTACCTGTCTGACGATGAATATCCTGACGCAGACAAGATTGTGCTAGTCACGGACAATCTCAACACGCATTCTCCTGCGTGTCTGTACGAACGGTTTGAGCCTGCCGAAGCCAGACGATTGGCGCAACGCTTTGAATGGCATTACACACCAGAACATGGCTCCTGGCTAAACATGGCTGAAATTGAATTGAGCATACTCAGCCGTCAGTGTACAAATCGTAGGATTTCCGACCAGCTGACCCTTTCAGCAGAAGTCGCCGCTTGGGAGAAAGACCGTAACAATCTAAAGGTGCAGATCAATTGGCAATTCAAACCGGATAACGCGCGCATTAAACTTAAGCGGCTTTATCCTGTCACTGTTGTAAAATAATCAAGTTAGTGGCGTACTAGAATGCTTATACGTTACCTCCTCGCGTGATGCAGATGATCTGCCGCTTCCTCCGAAAGCGGGATGTAGACTTGAATCCTTGTGCCCTTGCCGGGCGCGGAATCAATATTAAGCAAGCCATTCACCAGTTCGGTGCGTTCGCGCAGGTTGATCATACCGAGACTGCCGCGCTTATCATAAGATTTATTTACCGCTTCCACGTCAAAGCCCAACCCATCATCCTCGATCTCGAGCAGGGCGATATCTGTTTCGAACGGACGCAGGCGCACCCAGATGTGCACCGCGCTGGCATGTTTACGGGCGTTGTTCGTGGCCTCCTCGATGATGTAGAAGATCACGCCCTGCTTGCCCATCTCCAAGTTCTCGAGAACTGTTTCGTCCACATTGATGAGCACGTTTTGGTTATAGGTCTCGCGCATCTTCTCCGCGATCGCCTGCAAGGCTGCGGTAAGCCCCTGCGACTCGAGGATGAGCGGGCGCAGCGTGAACAGCATGTGACGGATCTCCTTTGTGGTGCGGTGTGCAAGTTCCTCGATCTTCTGCAGTTCCTCGCCAGCCGCGCCCACATTCTTCGTCATCATGCGCCGCGCCAGGTTGATGCGCATCGCCATCGCCGCCACGGACTGTGTCGGCCCGTCGTGCAGGTCGCGCGCCAGTTTCTTGCGCGCTTCCTCCTGCACGTCCACCATGCGTTCCTTCTCCTCCACCAGGTCCTGATACAGCCGCGCGTTCTGCACCGCGATCACCGCCTGCCTCCCGATGATATCGAGCAAGCCGCGCCGCTCCTTTGTAAAATAGTTCGGGTCTGGGTGGGCAAAGAGCATCGCGCCGTACACATTGAATCCGCTTCTTAGGGGGAAGCAGTACGCGGAGGTGCAGGAACGCAGGGCGATGATCCGCCCGAGTTCGGGATCAAACCCCACGTCTGAGGAAAGAAACGGCTCGCCGTCGTCGAAGATCTTTTTGAGGATGCCCTCGGTGCCGCGCAATGCCACGCGCATGTCGGCATTGGTAAAGCGCCGCGCCGAGCCCACGCGCAATTCGTTCTCGCGGAACAAATACACCGCGCTGACGAGTTTCTCATCGGTATCGGGTTCGTCGGGATCGGGGTTTGGGTTGAGGGCGGTGTAACCGAGATCGAGGGCGGAATCGAGCACGCGTTTATAACTGAGGGTTGCCGTCAGCGTGGAGGTGAGCTCATAAATGGCGCGCAGGCGTTCACTTTCCATGCGGCGGCGGCGTTCCTCCAGATCGAGCCTGCGTTGGCGCGACGTGCTGAGCCAGCGCATGCCGAACCGCCCGGCAATCCCGCACACAAGACCGAACAGCAGGGTCAACGTCAACCCGCTTGAAGCGTTGAATGCCAGACCGTTTGCAAACGAATCGGGCGAAATGATGAACTGCCAGAAGGCAAACAACAGCGCCGTGCCGAAGGCGCCCCAAATTTCGAAATACACCGCTGCGGTGAGGATCGGGTACAGCCCCACCCATGCCGACGCGCCCTCCAGCCCGCCAAGCAGGTAGAAAAAGAACGCCGCCAGCAAAAAGTCCACGGCAAGGGCGATCTGGCGGTGATAACGGATGCGGATGCTCAAGCCGCCGAGCACGCTCATGATCCCGTTCCATATCATCATCAACGCGGGGACGGTGAGCGAGACAGTGTTAACCTGATCCCGCAGTGCCAGTGATATGACCATCCCCACCAGCGCGATCCAGCGCAGGGAGATGGCAAACCAGTCAGCCACATATGGAGAGTCGAATCTGCGCATTGTCTGTAATGATACCCGAAAAAGATGATTGAAAATTCCGCCCGGGATTACAGGCGAATTACGGACTACACGTCATAGCCCATGCGCTGTAAATAACCGCCCAACGTCTGTGTCAAAACCGCCTGTTGATCGACAGAATAGGAATCGCGGAAGCGCCCGATCTTCCCTTTGAAGAAATGCAAGCCCTGCTGGCCCTCGCCTTTTTCTGGGCGGAACGCATCGGTCACTTTTTGGACGCTTCGCTCCTTCGATACGGCTTCGCCACTCAGGACGGCGCCCGGCTCAGCGGAACCCTCGGGCTTGCTCCCGTCCAACTTTAGGAATCCAAGCAGACGCCTCACCTCCTCATCGTAATTCATGAGCAGTTCTTCATAACGCGCTATGAGCACACCCTTTTCACGAGACCACCGCTCCCAGATGCGGATGTACTCCAAGATGAATGCCAGGCTCTTGTTGAAATCGGTGAGGTGAGAGAACGCGTTGGGCCGCCCTTTTTGAAGGGCGCGCTGACCGTAATCGAACGCGGAGAGCATGGCATCGCGCGGGTCGCGGTAAATGTACGTGATGCGGAGCAAGCCGAGGCGTTGAAAGAGGCGGGAGGTGGGCGTCGGTCCCGCGTGCGCCTTGATCACGAACGAATTCCCCATCAAGGCGGGTATTGCCGTCATCCCCAGCCGCCGCGCAGAGAGCACGCCAATGTTGCAGTTGACCTCGGTCAATACCTTTTGCAGGCGGTATTTCTCGCGGATCGCGCGCGCATCGATGCAGCCTGCCGTCTGCATGAGGTCGTGGATGAGGTTGTAGTGCCAGCCCGAACCGGCGCGCGGCATGCCTGCGGAAAGATAGATCACGATGGCTCCAGAATTCTCAAGCCGCCGTCTCGGCAGCGGTGGAAGCAGGGATTAAGTATTCCGATTCTATCGCATACGCCGTTACGCCGGCGAGGATCCCCAGATTGACCCATATATTTGGCGTGGCAAACGAATCCTGCGTGACATTGTAGATGGCAATTGCGATCCATGAAAACATCCCTGCGATGCCGAGGAAGCGATACATGGAAGATTTGCTTTGCAATGCCCGCACAGAATCGGCAAGCAATGAGAATAAAAACGCGACGAATAGAATCATCCCCAATAATCCCGTTTCGGCAAGCAGGCGCGCATACATGTTCTTCGGGTTTGGGTACAACCGGCTCTCGGGGCTGAGTTGACGCGCAATTTCAGGCACCGTAGTCAGCGACCAGTCGGGGAGATGATCATAGATGTAGAACCCGCTCGCGCCGAAACCCACTCCCAGGACCGGGCTTTCCGCATATGCGCCCAATGCGCCAACCAAATAGGCTGAGCGCGCCCCGGCAGAATTTTCAACAACAAATTCTTCCATGCTCTCCGCATCCGACTCAAACAGGCGCGCAATGTATCCTTTCTGGCTGAGGAAAAGTCCCGCGCCCGTCATTGCACCGAGGACAAGAACTACTGCACCCACCCTCCAAAACCACGCGCCGCCGCGCCGAAACCCTGAAACAAACCACTGCCAGGCAGCGCGGAACTCTGTGCGGCCGACCAGAAGGAAAGTAAGCACGGTCGCCACGCCGGCGGTGAGCAGCCCGCCGCGTGAATACGTGGCGAGGATCAGCAGCCCGGCGAATCCCAACAGGATGATTTCGAGCCACTTAAAGCGTGTGAATCGCACACCTGTCAATAACGAGGCAAACAGCCACGGCAGATACACGGTGGCGATCTGCCCTGCCAGCCACGCGGGTTCATACGCCATGCCGGAGATGCGGTTCGTCTTCACCAGTTCGCGCATCGAGAAGGCAAGCTGCCAGTGTGTCACTGTGACCTTCGGCAGCAGCGGAGTGTAAAAGGCAAGCGCCTGCACGCCGCTCCACGCAACGTCCATGGCGAAACCGGCGAGGATCCATCTCACTGAAAATTTCAAATCGTCTCCGCTTCGGTTCATCCACACGGCGGCGATAAAAAACGATAACCCGATCACAAGAGTTGCCCAGGCGCGGACGACGCGCCCGAAATAGTCCTGTCCGCGCATCTCGAGCGGATCGAACCACGCCCCGAAACTGCTCGCCAGCAACACAACCAGCATAAACCCCGCCAGCGGAGTCAACGCGCCGGCGCGCGGAAAGGTCGTCTTCCCGCGGACCAATTGAACGAGCAAAATCAACAGCAGAAATGCAATCGGATAGAACGCCAGCGGGCGGACGAAAGTCCCTTCACCCATGAAGGGGAAGTAACGGAAACTTGTGATGGGCAGGGTAAATAATGCCGCGCCCCACAGGAAGCGGGAAAAACCAGCCACCGTCCCCTTCGGGGATGATAAGACCACAGAGCTTGTTGAGTTTTTCATTTGGGTTTTGAGATAAATAAAACCAGAAATGCGCTGACTGCGAGGAAACCGAGGGCGCCGATCAGCAAATACGAGCCAATGGGTTCGCTCCGTCCGAGGGGCAAACCGGTGGATTGAGTCACTTCCAGTTGAATAAAGGAATTTAATTCGCCTGAATCGATTTTCTGTTGGGCGATGGAGGCGAATCCCTGTGCCCACGCGGAAGCAAGTTTCTCCGCCCGATTCGCATCCGGATTGTCCGCGTAGAAATGCCACCCGCCTTCCGCGGGCTGGCTCAATTGCAGTTTCCCATTGCGGAGATCCGCAACCGAGGCGCCGGACCCAGAGGCAACCATCTCCATCACTTCATCCGACCAGGCGATCTCTTCGAGCTTCCGTGTCTCGCGTTCGAGGTAGTAAAAATGTTGGCGATCTGTGTCATCCGGCAGGGCCTGCTCGAGGTTGAAATCCACGAGCACGCTGGCACGCGCACGAAACGGCGGAGGAGCAACGAAATACA
>DATKAU010000258.1:0-4887 GCA_035514655.1 Anaerolineales bacterium | reverse complement strand
GTCAGTGACAGTAAATTCGTCTTCGTCGTGGTGCGCGGGGATATGCAATTGAGCGAAGCAAAGTTGAAGGCAAAGGTGGGTAATGTCCGCGCGGCGACAGCGGAGGAGATCATCGGTGCGGGAGCGGTTCCAGGCTACGCGTCAGCCATCGGGCTGAAAGACGCGTTGATTGTCGCGGATGATCTGATTCCACAATCACCAAATCTTGTTTCTGGCGCGAATGAGGCAGGTTTCCATTTGAAAAACACCAATTACGGGCGCGATTATTCGGCGGAAATTGTCACCGATTTGATTCAAGCAAAGGCGGGGGATGTGTGTGCCATTTGCCGCAACCCCCTGGCGGTTATGCCTGTGATCAGTTTGAAAAACCACAACGAATATGATTTCAATAACATCCTGCTCGCACTCGCCGAGACCCATCACGACGATAAAGGGTTGACCTTCCCCCACCCTATCGCGCCG
This sequence comes from Anaerolineales bacterium, assembly GCA_035514655.1. Classification (GTDB taxonomy): domain Bacteria; phylum Chloroflexota; class Anaerolineae; order Anaerolineales; family Villigracilaceae; genus Defluviilinea. The sequence continues at coordinate 4,425 of DATKAU010000258.1, read as the reverse complement.
TTTGACGTGTATCTCATGCAGGTCCCCGGCAAGGAAATCGATACGCGCGCCAAAGCCGAAGGAATATATACCGAGTTGCAGGGCGCGGGTATCTCAGTTTTATTTGACGACCGCGATGAACGCGCCGGTGTGAAATTCAACGACGCGGATCTGATCGGCACTCCGGTCCGCGTGACGGTTGGGGAAAAAGGGTTGAAAGAGGGGATGGTAGAATTGAAACCACGCAAGGAAAGAGAAAATCAACTGGTTGAAACCGAAAATATCCTGGAAAAAATAAAAAACCTATTGAAATAATGCAGGGAGATCCCTGCATTGGCTCCCCGAAACACCCATGGAAAACACAAAAGTCGGGCACTTCCCCCCATCCAAAAGATATGGTCTCCTCCTGCACGGGCTCTTCCTCGTCACGCTGGCAGGCGCATCGGGTTGGGGATTTTTCAATCTCACGCGCGCACAGGTGGGACCAACCTTCGTCACATATTTGCTCATCGGACTAATCGCCTTCGCGCCGATTCCTTTTTTCGCATATCGCGCCTACGCCCTATTCAAGGCAGACTACTACATCGATCGCGACAGTCTCGCCGTGTTATGGGGGTTGCGCGTCGAGGATATTCCCCTTACCGACATTGAATGGATGCGTCCAGCAGGGGATCTATCCCGCTCACTGAACCTCCCCCGGCTGCGTCTGCCGGGCGCTATTCTTGGCACGCGCCGCCATCCTGATCTGGGCCTGGTCGAATTCATCGCATCGGATACGCGGAATTTGATCCTCATTGCCACATCCAAACGGGTCTTCGCCATCTCGCCACAGGACGCCGGCGCGCTCGTCCGCACATTTGCGCGCGCGACTGAGCTGGGCAGTCTCGCACCTGCCGAACCCGTTTCGGTCTATCCATCATTCTTTATCACGCAAGCGTGGGAAAATCCCGCCACACGCTTTTTATGGATGAGCGGACTCCTGCTCAACATCGGATTGATCGTATGGGTGGGCATCCTGATCCCGTCGCTGAGCCAGATCCCGTTCGGGTTCAATGCCTTCGGCGCGCCAAACGAACCGACATCGTCTGGACGGTTGATCCTCCTGCCGCTGTTGAGCGGATTGTTATTCATCGCGGGGATCATCGCAGGATTGCATTTCTACCGCTGGGAAAGGACGAGGCCACTATCGATCATCGTCTGGGTATCGAGCGCGTTGAGCACGCTGCTGTTCCTGATGGCAGTGCTATTCCTGGCAACAACGCCGATATAAGATGGTCTGCTGGTTGAGCAGTGACGCTTGACACCACTTATCGAATTCAGCGAACCACATCCAAGGTGAAAACAAGATTCAAAAACTTCCTGTGGACTCGATACAGCCCGCAGCGCTTCGAACTCCCTCAGCGCATGCGGGGCTACTCGACCACCACATAAACAGGATTATGCTCCTCCCCTACGGCTTTCTGCTCGCCCTCGTCATCTCATTCCTCGCCTATCGCGCGCGCAGCTTGAGCAAAAGCGGGGCGTTTGCCGCGCTGATCCTCGGCACGGTCGTATTCGGGATCGGCGGCATTCCGTGGGCGATCCTCTTGTTGATATTTTTCATCACGTCATCGCTCTTGAGCCGCGCATTCAAAAAACGCAAGCAGGGTCTCGACGAAAAATTTTCCAAAGGGCACGAACGCGATGCGGCTCAGGTTTTCGCAAACGGCGGGTTGGGTATGTTGTTTGTGCTGATCCATGCGCTCGATCCGGGATCAAGCATCGCCTGGGTGGGATTCGCTGCGTCGCTCGCCGCGGTAAACGCCGATACGTGGGCGACGGAATTGGGAGTATTGAGCACGACCCCGCCTCGCCTGATCACAGATCTTCGCAAGCGCGTCGAAAAGGGGACATCAGGCGGGGTCTCATTGATCGGGACGCTCGCTTCGCTCGCGGGCGCGGCGGTGATCGCACTGCCCGCCTCCCTCCTCACCTATAACTGGCCGTTGTTCCCGATCATCACCCTCGCTGGACTCGCCGGCTCACTCTTCGATTCATTCCTCGGCGCGACCGTGCAAGCCATGTACTTCTGCCCAACTGATCAAAAAGAAACTGAGAAACATCCACTCCACACTTGCGGTACGGAGACAGTTCACATCCGCGGCTGGAGGTGGCTGAATAATGATTGGGTCAATTTCGCGTGCGGTGTAGTCGGAGCAGCAGTTGCTCTACTATTACACTGATAAAACAAGGACAGCGCCAACCCTCGCCGTCCCTGTTTTAATTTACACTAATTACGAACCACTGCTCTTTGGCTTGCGGTTTAACAACTTCCACATTGCCCATAAGATCAGCGCAGGCGGCAGGACAATAGGCAGGATCACCACAACCAGCCATATCAGGAAGTTCGCGATGCCTTGATACACGACAGTAAGCGTGCCCGTGGCTTCGTTGAACGTATCGGCAGGCTTCCACGGGATCGGCGTGGCTGTTGGCATAGGTGTTGAGGTGGGTGTCGGCGTCAGGACCGGGAACTCAGGCTCGATGTTGATCGTGATCGTCGAAAAGGCGGATCGGTCGCTGAGATAATTCATCCGCCCTTTGATCTGCTCGATCTGCGCCTCGATGTTCGCCAGTTCCTGGTTCACGCGCAGCGCTTCATCTACTGATTTCGCATCCTGTAAAAATTCCTGAATGCGTGCGCGCGTGGCTTCGAGATTCACCAGCTGCGACTGTAAATCGACGTATTGATCGGTCACATCTTCGCCGGCGGCGTTTTCATCCAGCACCTGCACAGCCAGCCCGCGCAGGCGGCGCATGGCGGACTCGAACTCGTCAACAGGTACACCGATAGTGATCGACGCGTATTTCAGGTTGTTGCCGTAGTAATCCTGATACCATACACGCGAACTGACAATGTACCCACCAGCATCGCCAACGATTTGCACGGCGCGGTCGATGGCAACGTCGGTATCCTCCACCTGCAGTCGGATCTCGGCGTTTTTGACGATCATGCGGTTGGATCGCTCCAGCACGGTCAGTTCGCCCGATGAGTTGGCGATCTCATAGGCGGCGTTGGTGGGCATCGGCAAAGCAGCCACGTCGGACTGAGAAACGACCGACTCCCCTTCCCCGACTTTTGCCACCGGCTGCCCAGACTCGCCATACGCGAAAGCAGGGGCTTCTGTGGCGGCAGGCACTTCGATGAACTCCGGCTCGGCTGGCGCGGCTGGTCCGCACGCGGCAAACGCAAGGACTCCGACAACCAGCAATGTGAATAGAATGGATCGAGTGTTCATTTTCTCCTCCGGTGTAAAAGATTTTTATTCGGCGTTAATGTATTAACGAAGAGAAAAATGGATTGTTCCCGCCCACAGCTTTTTCCTCCCTCACAAAGTGCAATTGGTGTTATTTTTTATGGTCGGTCGTCGAAAGCCACCGACTCCTTCAACCACCCACCAAAAAAGTTGTGTAAACCAACTTCGCCAAATCAACCGGGAAAACATTGTCGCGTGTGGAAAGTTCCTCCAAAGGCATCCATATGGGAATGTACACACCGGTCTCCGGGTCGTCAGGATGTGAATCGGTGAACTCCTCCCCCGTGCCGGAACCAAAATCACCTCCGACCCGCTCCACTAGAAAATAATGCTGCCTTCGGCCATTGACCAGGATCTCAGCCACCATTTGTTTGATGGCAACCTCGATCCCGAGTTCCTCCATCGCCTCACGGACAGCGGCTTGCTCGGGGGTCTCGCCTTGATCCACGCCGCCGCCGGGGAAGGCAAAATAATGCCTCCCGGCACGGAAACGCTCGATCAAGGCGATCTTATTATCTTCGATGAGTACAATGCCTGAGCGGATACGCATGGATGTTACGGCAAAGGATCGCCGATCGCGCCGCTGCACGGTGCGCCCGGTTCGGGATTTTGCGGACCCGCCTCATAGTACGCGATGAATCGTTCGATGCGATCATCCGGCAGTGATTCGATGATGAGCTGCACGCCCCACGCTGTCAAAACAACCAGCGCCGGCTGGTTTGGATAAGGACTCATCAAAACAAAGTCATGACCGCGGGCAAAGCCTTGCAATTCAGCGACTTGCGATTCGCTCAACTTGGGCGAATAGGTGAGCCAGACCGCACCATGCTCGAGAGAATGCAGGGCATTACCCAGCTCAACAGGCTGATCATAGATCCCGCAATTTTGCCAAACATTGAAATGCGGTCCATAGGGCGGCGGGATGTTATCGGCAGGGATCGTCACTGAATCCACATGCATATGATGTTCAGGGCCATAGCCATAGGTCTTCACACCGTCGATCCCTGAATCATCAGGTGGCAGAGGCGTTGTCACCTGCCAGCCGGAATCATTTGGATTAGCCGCCGCAGGATCATCTGAAGGCAGAGGGATGAGGGCATTGCAGGCGAGCATAGCCGCAACCAACAGGGCCAGAAACAGCAGCGGCGTT
>DATKAU010000257.1:0-6882 GCA_035514655.1 Anaerolineales bacterium | reverse complement strand
CGAAAAGGGATTGGCATTGCCATGGTCATGCAGGGCACAGCCATCCCTTACCTTGACATGGGAGGCGCATCGATCAAGATGTATGACGACGGCTCATTCAACCTGCTCGTCGGCGCAACGGATCTGGGAACCGGGTCCGATACCGTCCTTGCGCAAATGGCGGCGGAAGTCCTGGGAGTCCCGCTCGAGGATATGATCTGTTATTCATCCGACACAGACTTCACACCGTTCGACAAAGGTGCGTACGCCTCATCCACGACATACATTTCAGGAGCAGCAGCCGTGAAGGCGGCAAATATTGTTGCGGAGAGAATTAAGATCCGCGCGGCGATGATACTTGGGCTTCCTGAGGCCGAGGCAGCGAACATCCGATTATTCAACAGGCAGGCGATCACACCTGATGGAAAATCAGTTCCCTTCACAGAAATTGCCCTGCATTCGCTCCACAAGGATAAGCAGGAACAAATTATGGCCGTAGCATCCTATGTCTCGCCTGTCTCTCCGCCTCCATTCGCAGCGCAATTCGCCGAGGTGACCGTCGACACCGAAACCGGCGCAGTCACCGTGGATAAACTCGTCATGGCGGTGGATTCGGGTGTGATTGTGAATCCGCTCACGGCGTCGGGGCAAATCGAAGGCGGAATGACCCAGGCACTCGGCTATGCCGTCTGCGAGGAGATGCGCTACGATGAAAAGGGTAACGCTATTGAACGCGACCTGGATCGCTATCACATCTTCCGTGCGGACGAGATGCCCGAACTCGAAACCATCTTCGTCGAGACCTTCGAGCCGAGTCATCCCTTCGGCGTGAAAGCCGTCGCCGAGATCCCGATGGACGGGGTCGCGCCAGCCGTGGGCAACGCCATCCTGGATGCGATTGGCGTGAATGTGGATGAAATCCCAACCACTCCCGAGAGAGTGTGGAAAGCCATCAAGGCGTAACGGCGGCGATGCAAGTACAATTATCGCATGGCAAATAAGATCTTCGTCATCGGACACGTCAACCCCGACACAGACTCGATTGCCTCGGCAATGGGTTACGCCTGGCTTTTGCGCGAACGTGACGGCGCGGAGGCGATCGCGGCGCGCGCAGGAGCCTTGAACCCGCAATCGGCATGGGTGCTCAAGCAATTGAAACTCGATGCGCCGGTCCTTCTCACCGACGCGTCGCCGCGTTTTGATTCCGTAATGCAGCGGTTCGACAGCATCCGCCCTGATTCGCAACTCGGCATGGCATGGACTCTCGCCAGTAAAACGGGCGGCATTGCGCCGATCGTGGATGAAGATGGCAAACCGTACGGATTGATCAACGGGTTGAGTCTCTTCAAATATTTTACAGACACCCTCGGTCCGCGCCCTGGTGATACGACTGTGCGCGAGATGATGTCTGCGCCATGCAAAGACGCGGCGGATACAAACGTGCCAAAATATCCTGCCAACGGCCACATTCGCGATTTTCTCAGCCGCATCCTGCGCGATGAAGATGACGATTATTGGGTCGTTGATGAAAACGGGCTCTATTTGGGCATTGCGCGGCAACGCGATATTCTCAACCCACCGCGCCTGAAAATTATCATGGTTGACCACAACGAGCCGCGCCAGGCAATCGCCGCCCTCGAGGAAGCGGAACTGCTCGAAATTCTGGATCACCACCGCCTCGGCAACCCGCACACGCATACACCGATCCGTTTCACGGTGGATATCGTCGGATCGACGTCGACTCTCGTCTTGGAGATGACCGCCGAAGCCGGGCTTTCCATGCCGCCCAGTTTAGCCGGTGTGCTTCTCGCGGGACTATTATCGGATACGCTCATCCTGACCTCCCCCACCACCACGCTGCGTGACAAGGACGCCGCGGACCGATTATCACGGTGGGCGTTCGTTGGTGGAAGCCTGCTTAAGGGAGAGACCATCGAATCGTTCGGCCAGGCCCTGCTCTCTGCGGGCGCGGGACTCTCGAACCGAAAGCCCGAGGAAATTGTCAGTAATGATGTAAAAGAATACGAAGCTGGTGGATTCAAAATCGCCATTGCCCAGGCAGAGGTGACCGACCTCCTGCAACTTTCCGAGCATCTTCAACCGCTTACGAAGGCGCTCGACGATCTGAAAGATAAGCGCGGGCTTGATTTTGCCATGCTCCTCATTACAGATATCGTGCGCGGCACCAGCAGGCTGATCAGTTCCTCCAACGCGCCACCGCTTCTTGACGACTTGCCCTACCCTCCGCTCCCCGACGGCACACGTGATGCCTCTGGCGTGGTTTCACGGAAGAAACAGTTGCTGCCTGTGGTGCTGGGGTTATTGGAGAGATAATGGATTTTCAAAAGATCATCCACCGCGCCATGGATTTGCGCAGGCAATACGGGATCAAAGAGACCGATTTGTATGGCTCTCCATTCACAGATCTCGACATCGCGCAGGGGTTTGCAGGCGATGTCAATAATCTGGTGAAACTCATCCGCGCCGAACGTGGTGAACTGCAGATCCTCAACAGCAGAGATAAACTCGAGGCCCAGTTGGCTCACTGCCTCTGGTCGGTGTTGGTGCTGGCACAGATGCACAACGTCAACATAGAAACCGCATTCATGGATGCGATGGACAGGCTGGAAACGCATCTGCTTGAAGCGGAATAATCAACACTGCAGGGGCGCAATATATTGCAGCCCTACTCCAACATCATGCAATCCATCTACCAGGTCCTCTCCGAACTCGAAAAGAATAACAGCTCCGCTGCGCTATGCACCGTGATCAGGAGCGAAGGGTCCACACCGCGGCATGTGGGCAGCAAAATGCTCGTCTACCCGGATGGAAAATTCGTCGGCACGGTCGGCGGCGGGGAGCTGGAGAGCCGCGTGATCAAAGCCGCGTTGGAAACAATCAGCACCGGCAAAGCGCAAAACTTATCCTATACAATGGCTGACCCGGCACGCGGTGACCCCGGCGTGTGCGGCGGCACTGTGGAGGTGTTCGTGGAACCGATCCTTCCTTCCCCAACGATCGTCGTGATCGGCGGCGGGCATGTCGGCAAAGCGGTCGTCCATCTGGCGAAGTGGCTCGGCTTCCGGGTGGCAGTCAGCGACGATCGTGCCGAGTTCTGCAACCCTGAGTCAGTGCCCGGTGCGGATGCGTATTATCCCGTGTCGATGGCAGAGTTGCCGAATCAGCTCAACGTGACGCCTCAGACTTATTTGGTTGTGACCAGCCGCGGGTCGGGGGTCGACGCGGCGGGACTGCCTCCCCTGCTCGAGTCAGAGGCGGCATACATCGGCGTGATCGGGTCCAAACGACGCTGGCTGACCACCGTCAAGGCGCTGAAGGAAAAGAACGTGCCCGAAGAGCAGATCGCCCGCGTCCACTCGCCGATGGGGTTGGAACTGAATGCAGAAACGCCGGAGGAAATCGCGGTCAGCATCATGGCGGAAATTTTAATGCTGCGCGACAGGGGATCGGGGAAACAGATGAAAGATTGAACCAGCAGACCTCACAGGTTTTTGCGAAGCACCCCGAAGTGAAACGAAGGGGCTGAGACCTGAGAGGTCTTTTTGCGTAGATAAATAAGAAATCCGGTTCTTGTGGCACAAGTGCGCATGGACTATAATCAAAGCAACGTTCTTCCAAAGGAGAGAAATATGGCTAGAATTTTTGACGTTATCGAATATCCGAGCGAGATGAGGGACGAAATCGTCCACCGCTTCCCCGAGACGGGCATCGGCGATTACCGCATCGGTTCCCAGTTGATCGTGCGCGAGTCACAGGCGGCGGTGTTCTTCCGCGACGGCAACGCGCTGGATGTATTCAGGGCGGGGCGGCACACCCTGACCACCGCGAACGTCCCATTGTTGATCGACCTGATCGGCAAGGCGTTCAACGACCGCACACCATTCCCCGCTGAGGTGTATTTCGTTTCAATGAAGGAATTCGCAAACGAGAAGTGGGGTACGCCCCAGCCGATCATCGTCCGCAATCCGGGCATGGGACTCGGTGTCGCTTTGTTGCAGGGCTTCGGCACATACTCATTCCAGGTGAAGGACCCGCAGCAATTCGTCACGCAAATCGTCGGCAACCAGGGTGCGTACCGCACGTCGGATATCGAAGAACGGTTGAGGACCATTTTGCTCTCGAAAATTTCGGATGTGCTTGGTGAGACTACAGCTGCAAAGAGCGTCCTCGATCTCATCGGTCTCACGGAGGAAGTCGGCGCGGCGGTCCGTGCGAAGGCGCAGGATGATTTTGAAGCGGTCGGCATGGTGCTCAAGAGCTTCTACATCGGCAACCTCAAACCTTCCAGCAAATCGGCGCAGGAACTGCGCGATATGGGCATGCTCGACATGGCAACCTACACCCAGCTGCAAGCCGCGGATGCGATGCGCGATGCCGCGTCAAACCCCAGCGGCGGTGCGGGCCTCACAGCCGGCATCGGCGCAGGCATGGGCATCGGCAACTTGATGCAGCAGGCAACCTCCGGCGCGACTCAGCAGCAGCAGAGTGGCGGCGCAAAACCGGCTGGCATCCCGGATGTAATGACTCCCTCCGAGGCGGCGACAATCTTGAAAGTCTCTGAGGAAGACATAATGGCAGCGATCAACGACAAGAGCCTGAAAGCCAGGAAGATGGGCAACGCATACCGCATCAGCAAATCAGCGCTCGAAAAGTTTATGAGCGAATAGAAAAAAGAGGAGTGGCATAAGGCGCCACTCCTCTTTTTTGATTCAACTTCCGCCCGGAGCCGAGAACGTAGTCCGCAGTCGAAGGGCATCTTACCTGAAAATCACGCTTCGACTGCGCTCCCTTTTCTGCTGGCTCCGCGCACAACGGATACTTAATAGACCTCTTGCAAATGGCCCTTAGCCACAGAGAACACAGAGAAAATGAGTTGTTCTCAAAGGTCTCAGTGGACTCTGTGGCTGAACAAAACACACTTATGCAAGAGGTCTATTCCAAATTACTCAATACGTCTGATACTGAATTCAACACGTCGCTCGCCATCACGGAGGCGGTAGTGCCGAGATCATCAGCGGCATACAACCCTGCCTGCGCGTGGATCCACGCCCCTGCAACTGCGGCTTCATACGCCTCCAGCCCTTGCGCGCGCAAACCGACTATCAAACCAGCGAGCACATCGCCTGTCCCTGCGCGGGCAAGGGCGGGCGATGCAACAGGGATAACCGTCATACGTCCATCAGGTGAAGCGATCACAGTGAATGCTCCCTTGAGTACAACAACGTGCCCCCATTCCTTCGCAAATCGTTCCGCAATCGCCCGTCTATCTTCCTGAATTTCCTCTTTCGATAATCCAGTCAACACATCCATTTCACCAGGATGCGGAGTCAGAATCGCAGGTGCAGGGAGTTTTGCATGCCAGTCTTTGATCTGCGCGAGCAGGCGCAAGCCGTCTGCATCAACGATCATCGGCGGCAGGCTTCCGTTCTGATCCTCTTTTTTCTTCTCCTCGCCGTGCACGAAACCTATTCGCGGCGCAGACTTTTTCACCGAAACATTCCCCGCCAGCAAGTCTTCAATAAATTCCTTCGTCGTATTCTCCGTCCCCAACCCCGGACCGATTAACAGTGCGGTAGCACGCTCGAAATTTTTACCAAGGACTTCCGCCGCGTCTGAAGCAATCACACCTGTCGAGTGCGGGAGCAGGACCCACGTCGCTTCGGGGACTTCGCCCGCCACTGCCGCGTGGATCGATGCAGGGATCGCCAGCTGGACGAGCCCTGCGCCAGATCGATATGCCGCCTCACCCGCAAGGACGACAGCTCCGGTGTAATTGACGGAGCCCGCGGCGACGAGCGCGGTGCCAAACGTCCCTTTATGTGAGTCGAGGGCTCGTTCGGGCAAAAGCGCAGAGATCGAGTCTTCATCTGCAACGTCCACTTTCAATTCCTTCAGCGTTGGCAGGTCCGGGGACAAACCGATATCCACAACATGCAACCCACCGGCGTATTCGAAGGCAGGCAATTCCAACAATCCCTGTTTGACTGCCGCCATGGTGACGGTGAGATCAGCATGTAGAGTTTCGTCTGCGGCTTCGCCCGAATCACAATCCACACCTGAGGGGCAATCCACAGCAATCACAAGGGGGGGCTCGTCGAGGCCCTCCAGCACGTCACCCACTTCGGAAAGCGCCTCTGCCACATCTTTCTTCAACGGGAGTTTAATACCCGTTCCCAGCACACCATCCAACAGGATATCGGCGGTTTCGAGGGATTCGGCAAGTTGTTCGAACGCATCGTCGCCGGAATAAACTTCGCCTCCCGCGTCGATAAACCCCTTAATCAGATCGTCCTTCTTGCGCTTGACGAGATACGCGCCTGCCTTCCAGCCCTGCTCCGCGAGAGCGGTCAACGCGACGAGCGTATCGCCGCCGTTGTTGCCGGGACCGACCAAACCGACGATTTCAAGCTGGTCATCGTCCACGAACAGATCGGCAACGATCTCCGCCAATCCCTGACCAGCATTTTGCATCATCTGGTCGTAGGTGTGGCCGCCCGCGTTGGCTTCTTTTTCGATGACTTGCATTTGAGAGACAGTGACAAGTTTCATAGTTCACTCCGATAGATGGTCGGATTCTACTGCAAAGGGATTATGCAGGCGGCGGTTTTCTTCGAATCTCTAACAAAAATCTAGCGTCCAGTGCTATTGGATGCCCGTTTCGCGGGCTATAATTCCAGGAGAACAAGTTAAGATGGACAACCAGGGCACAGATATCGAACAAGCACGCACCTTTCTGGCCGGGAAATTTGATGTCGATCCTTCGACTGTCGAGTTCGTTGGCGAAGGAGCCTGGTCGCGGTGCTTTGGCTTCCGGCGCGATGGCAAAGAACTGGTGATACGCTTCGGAAAATATGTCGAGGATTTTCGGAAGGATCAACTTGC
>DATKAU010000256.1:0-8369 GCA_035514655.1 Anaerolineales bacterium | reverse complement strand
ATGCGAACCGGAAACGTGATTCTTCTGCTTCTGTTGGTGTTGATCGGGTTTGGGGCTTTGCTGTACTACAGCATCGACCTCACCCTGGAATTGGCGGCTACACGCGACCAGTTGTCACAGGTACAAACTGCTATGCAGACGCTTGAGGCGCAAGTTCAGGCTCTGGCTGCTGAGAACGAACAGCTGTCGGCGGAGAACTCCAATCTAGCCGGTGCGAACGCCTCTCTGCTGGCGCAATTGTCTGCAGTTGAAAGCAAACGGCTGGCTCTCGAGGAGCAAGTCAATTCCCTGAAAGCGCAACTGGCGATCATGGAAAAAGCCCACCCGTTTCTGGCATGGCTGGCATCCACATCCGTCTACCGGCTCGTCACCCTGTTCGTGTTACCTGCCGTGCCCATCACATTCGGCGTGGCGTATGCCGTGAACCACAAACGGATCGGTGTACGCGGTTCATCGAGCTCGGTAATCCATACGGCACTGACGGAAGAGGAATTCCAACTCATCGTGCAGCGGCGGAAAATGCTCGCACTTCGCCACCGCCTCACCGAAACTGTGAACCAGAACGACGACTCGATCAAGGTTTGATCGATAACAAAATGGGACGCTGACAAAAAAATCAGCGTCCCAAATGAATAGGGGGAAAATTATTTTATCTCACCACATTCACTTTCAGCTCGGCAAAGCCGCCGCAATCGGGGGCTTCTCCTCCGGTAAATGTCAAAAGAATCCACTGTGCCACTACATTCGGTTCCACGTGCACATCAGGATCGGGTGTGCCCGAGAGGTCGATCGTTTCCTGAAATACGAGTTCATCTGCTGCATTGAATACCTGCAGGTTGACCGTGTCAAAACCGAACCCGGTGCGGAAGGCAACCACCTCATGTTCGCGGTTCGAAATGATATCGATGGAGGCAATGAAGTCCTCCTGAACGCCGGTCCACACGAAGGTGGGAATGCCGTCACCTTTGATCACGCCCGCGGAGAACCACGATGTGCTCGGGTCACCGTCCGTGGCAAGCGAGGCGGGAAAGGTTGAATCGTAGATCGATGATGCCTCCACCACACCTTCGGAGGCGATCTCGGCGTTGGGCGGCGGGATGGAGGTGGCAGTTGCATCCGCCCCCACGACAGGCGGCTGGGATGGAAGGATGCTCTCATTGATATTCCCCAGCGCATTATCCAAATCGGCTTCGCTTTTGGCATCGAAATATACGCCCCCCGCCGCATCGGATATCGCACGGAGCTGTGCAGCAGTATTCGCGTCCACGTCCAGGCCGATCACGTGGATGGCGAAGTCGATCCCGATCTCTTTCAAATATTGCACCACGGTGGCGGGCTCGTCGCCGCAGGTTTCCTCGCCGTCACTGATCAAGACGATGAAATTCCTGCGACCCGGCTCGAAGGTGAAATCGTTTGCCGCCTGTTGAATGGACGCGGACATGGGCGTCATGCCCAGCGCCTGCATGGATGGGAGGAAGTCGATGATGGCTTGCGCGCCGTTTGCCTGAATAGGCGCGGCGAGTTCGATGTCTTCGCAGCTTTCCGCCTCCCTGCCCTGATACGGCACACGGTGACCGTACACGCGCAAGCCCACCTGTGCATTAGGCGGCAGGGCGTTCAACCGTGATGTGAGGACTCTCTTAGCGATCTCGAGGCGCGTGGTCCCTTCCATCGGCTGGAGCATGCTCCCGGAGGCGTCGAATATGTATTCGATGTATGTGGTGCTCAAGCCGACGGGAACAAACTGCGTCGGTGGGGGATCAAGGCTCGCCGGAGTTTCAGAAGCGACCGAAATGACCGGCTCAGTGGCGGCTGGACCGGCAAACGGATTCGGAATCAGCCCGGAGGCAAGCCCACCGATCAAGCCGACGCATAAACAGAAAACAAGGGCAATGCCTCCGATGCCGATCAAGCGCGGGAGGGCAGACTTCTGAGAGGGAGGTGAAGTTAAAACGCGTGAGGCTGAGTCGAACGTTGTGGGGACAGGACCAGATTTGGGTGTGGAAAGAGGCGGCTCCACGACCGTACCCATCACGGGCGTCTCAAGCATCGTTCCCTTCTCCATCGTTGGGCCGTGTTCGAGCATCGTGCCGCGATCCTGAATCGCCTGTGCAAGTGCGGTCGCAGATTGGAACCGCTTCGCCGGATCTTTATCCAGCGCCTTACGGATAACACCATCGAAGGCGGGAGGCAGACTAGGGTTGCGATCGAGCAGACTGGGTATCGGTGACTGGATATGCGCGATGGCGACGCCCATGGGTGTATCTGCCTGATACGGAAGCTCGCCGCTCAGCGCCTCGAACAACACTACGCCGAGCGAGTAGATGTCGGTGTGCCCGGTGAGGTTCTTTTCGCCCTGCGCCTGTTCGGGGCTGACGTAGGCTGGCGTGCCGATCATGCTCCCGGTTCCGGTGAATGCGGAGGTGGCTTCAGCGATCTTGGCGATGCCGAAATCGGAGAGGCTGGCTTCGCCTTGTGAGTCAAAGAGGATGTTGCCGGGCTTGATATCGCGGTGGATGACGCCCTTGCTGTGGGCATAGTCGACCGCCCCGCCGATGCGCTGGAAGATCGAGGCGATCTCTGATACAGGCAGTGCACCTTTGAGGATCCGATCGGCAAGCGTGCCCCCGGAGAGGTAACGCATGACGATGAAAGGCTGGTCGTCATGCTCGCCGAAATCATAGACAGGAACAATGGCAGCGTGCTCGAGGGCGGCGATCACTTCGGCTTCGCGCTGGAAGCGCGTGCGGAACTGCGGATCGTGTGTGAACTGCCGCGGGAGGACTTTGATCGCCACCTGCCGCTTTATGGAGGGGTCGCGCGCCAGATACACGAGCGCCATGCCGCCCTGCCCCAGTTGTTCGATCACTTCGTAACGGCCAATATTCATGATAACCTTCCATCCAAGGATAAACAAATAACGGAAAATTCGTATCGAATTTCAGGATTATAACATCCGCTTTTCCCCGGTATTCGAGATATGGCTAATCCGTACTGAGCAATTTATTCATCTGGAATTTATACGGGATTAGCAAAACAACCGGATTTATGGTAAAAGATACACGAAGGGGAGTTATTCAAAGGCAATCATCCGGTTCTCCAGCCCAGGGAGACGTCATTATAGCCAGAGGCAGCAGGCACAAGGATTACATGAGTTTCGAAGAAGAATTTCACGGCACAAACCTCGGATATGTACTGGACTTGTTCGAGAAGTACCAGAGCGATCCCAATACCGTCGATGAGTCCACCCGCAATTTTTTTGATCAGCGGAAGATCGATGGTTTATCCGGAATTGACCTGCAGGCGGTGATCGGGACCATTAATCTCGCTCAAGCCATCCGTTCGCATGGGTATCTGGCTGCCAGGCTTGATCCGTTGGGCGGTCCGTCAATGGATGATCCCCTGCTGACCCTGGAGTTTCACCATCTACGCGAGGAGGATTTGCCTGGTCTGCCCGCGAGCATCGTCAATATATCCGCGGAAGCCGGGAACGCCCTGGAGGCAATTGACGCATTAAGAAGCATCTATTCAGGATCAATCGGTTACGATTACGGACACATCCGCGACCCCAAAGAGCGGGCGTGGCTCGCACAGGCAGCCGAGTCCGCGCGCTTCCGGCCACCGCAACAGCCAATCGATGAAAACGAGATATTTGAACGGTTGACTCAGGTCGAAGCATTCGAACTTTTCCTCCATCGCCTTTACCCCGGTAAAACCCGCTTTTCCATCGAAGGCGTGGACATGCTTGTCCCGATGCTCGATGAAATCATCGCTTCTGCAGCGCGTGCCAAAATTTGCGCGATCCTGGTTGGCATGGCACACCGCGGCCGGTTGAACGTCCTGGCGCATATACTGCACAAACCCTACGATCAAATCCTGGCTGAATTTAAAGACCCGAAGGGCCGCGCCACAACCTGGGATGAACTCGGCTGGACCGGCGACGTGAAATACCATATGGGCGGATACAAGTCGCCGACGGAGGACGGGAAGATAGACCTGGTCATTCGCATGCCGGCGAATCCGAGCCATCTCGAGCATATCGACCCGGTCATCGAAGGGATGGCACGCGCCGCCAACTCAAAAGTGGACAAGCCCGGTCCCCCGCAATACTTCGATAACGCCTCTCTTGCCATTTTGATTCACGGCGACGCATCCTTCCCCGGACAGGGGATTGTGTCGGAAACCCTCAACTTTTCACGCCTCCCGGGCTACTCGACGAGCGGCAGCATTCATATCATCACGAACAACCAGTTGGGCTTCACTGCAATGGATCATGAATCGCGCAGCAGCCTGCACGCCAGCGACATTGCCAAGGGGTTCGAGATACCCGTCATCCACGTCAACGCGGACGACCCGCAAGCCTGCATCGAAGCCGCACGGACCGCGATGGCTTATCGCCAGAAATTCCACAAGGACTTCGTTATCAACCTGATTGGCTACCGCCGTCATGGTCACAACGAAGGAGACGAACCGCGCTTCACACAACCCGTCATGTATCAGGCAGTGGACAAACACCTGTCGGTGAGACAGCAATGGGCTTCCAAATTGGAAGAGAAGGGTCAGCTGGAGGCAGGCAAAGCCGAAGCGCTGTTGCAGTCTGCAATGAAAAATCTACAGGAAGTGAACGATAAACTGGATGCAGAGGGGGCATTGAAAGAGCCGCTTCCCGCCGTACCGCCGCGCGGCGCAGCGCAACAGACAGAGACCGCAGTTCCATTAAAGCGTTTGAAGGGACTCAATCAATCGTTGATGGAATTCCCCGAATCGTTTCACATGAATCCGAAGCTGATAAAAGCGGTTGAGAGGCGCCGCCGGTTATTCGATGAAGCCGATGCTCATATCGATTGGGCGGCTGCGGAGGAACTGGCGCTCGCCTCGATCCTCGAAGATGGCATACCGATACGATTAACCGGTGAGGATACGATACGCGGGACCTTCAGCCAGCGTCATGCGTCGTTTTACGATGTGGAAACGAACAAGAGCCATACGCCCATGCAATCCATGCCACAGGCAAAGGCTTCGTTCGAAGTCTTGAACAGCCCGTTGAGTGAAGCGGCGGCTGTCGGTTTTGAGGTTGGGTATAACGTGCAGGCGCCCGAGCGGCTGGTTTTGTGGGAAGCACAATACGGGGACTTCATCAATGTGGCACAATCCATCATCGATGAGTTTCTGCTTTCGGGACGCGCCAAATGGGGGTTTACGCCTTCATTGGTTTTGTTGCTTCCTCACGGGAATGAAGGCATGGGACCCGACCATTCCAGCGCGCGCATCGAACGCTTTCTCGGTCTGGCAGCGGAAACCAACGTGCGGATCGCCTATCCCTCCACAGCGGCACAATATTTTCATCTCCTCCGCCGCCAGGCATTGCTGTTGAAGACAGATCCGTTGCCGTTAATTGTCTTTACCCACAAGGGATTGCTGCGGCATCCGTTGGTGGCTTCGCCGCCAGGCGAATTCACCGGAGGCGGCTGGCAGGCAGTAATCGACGATGCCGAGTTATCCGCCGGGCGCAGTGCTGTGAAAAACCTGCTCCTGTGCAGCGGGCGGATCTATGTCGATCTGGTGACCAGCGACCTGCGCAAGGAAAACCCGGATGATGCCATCGCGCGCCTCGAGCAGCTCTATCCATTCCCAAAACAGGAACTTGAGGAATTGATTGCGGGCTATCCCGAGCTCGAACGGCTAATCTGGGTTCAGGAGGAACCCATGAACATGGGCGGATGGAATTATCTCCGCCCCCGCCTGCGGGAACTGATCGGCGATACACCTTCGCTGCACTATATCGGCCGGCCTGAAAGCTCGAGCCCGGCGGAGGGATCGACGACGTTATACCGCATCAATCAACAGGCGTTGATCGAACAGGCATTCAATTTCGAAAAACAAACTCGTCTCAGAAGCGTGATCAAAAAGAGAGGCTGACATGACCACAAAAATTTTGGTACCGGAATTAGGCGAATCGATTCTTGAAGCCACAGTCTCGCGCTGGCTCAAAAAAGAAGGTGAGCCGGTCGCTGTTGGCGATGTACTGGTTGAATTGGAGACCGATAAAGTGAATCTTGAAGTTGGCGCCAAGGCTTCGGGAGTGCTTGCGAAGATTGACGTGCCGGAGGGTGGGGATGTAAAAGTTGGCGAGGTGTTGGGGACGATAGACGATGCGGAGCATGCGAAACCCTCGGAATCGACTCCACAAAAACAGGAGCCGAAACCCGAAAAAGTGGAGGAAAAAACACCTGAACAGGAACCTGTCCGCAAAGACGGGAGCGAATCCAACCAGGAGGATGTGCCGGAGTTCACCCCGGTGGCGTCTCGTCTGGCGCGCGAGAATAATGTGGATATCAGTCAGCTATCTGGAACCGGAACAAAGGGACGCGTGACCAAAACTGATGTGGAGCAGTTCCTTCAAGAACAGGAAAAACCACCGGGGGCCGCGACGCAGGCTCCTCCTCCCGAAGGACAACGAGACGATGTGAGCCAGGGACTTAAGACGGCTGAGGGTAAGGCGGAGGCGATCGAGTCCGAAAGCGAGCCCAGCGCACAACCGGAAATATCGTCACCGGCGGGTCCATCATCGCGCCCTGAAGAACGTACCCGCATGTCACGCCGCAGGCGGACCATCGCCCGGCGGTTGCTGGAGGCATCTCAGGGCACAGCCATGTTGACCACGTTCAACGAAATCGATATGAGCGCAGTGATGGATTTGCGGAAACGCCGCAACGAAGATTTTCAAAAACGCCATGGTGTGAAGCTGGGTTTCATGTCTTTCTTCGCCAAAGCAGCGGTCAGCGCGCTAAAGGCATTTCCCCGGCTGAATGGGGAGATCCAGGGTGAGGAGATTGTGCTCAAGCATTATTACGATATCGGTATGGCGATTGGTTCGGAGGAGGGATTGGTCGTGCCGGTAATCCGCGGTGCGGATCAACTTTCGTTTGCCGAAATCGAAAAGCAGATCAAGGATTTTGTTGAAAAGACGGAACAGGGCAAATTAGCGATTGAGGATTTGCGCGGCGGAACTTTCACCATCACCAACGGCGGTGTGTTTGGATCGCTGCTCAGCACACCAATCTTGAATACACCAGAGGTTGGAATTCTAGGTTTACATAAAATTGAGGAGCGGCCGATTGCAGTGAATGGTCAGGTTGTGGTCCGCCCGATGATGTATGTGGCGCTGAGTTATGACCATCGCATCGTGGACGGTCGTGAGGCGGTTCAGTTTTTGGTTCGAGTGAAGGAATTAGTTGAGGATCCGGTTCTAATGCTGGTGGAGGAATGACGGAATTAACCCGCTGCGACGCGCCTCTGATCGCGAACCCAGTTGGTCAGTCCGCCTGATAAAAGAATTTCAATCAAACGCGGCGTGAGCGTGTGTCTTGCCGTGAATGTCAATTCCTTATTCGGGACGCTCACGCTCAGCTTGCCATTTCCATCCCGTAGTTGTTTGTGGACGTGATCGATGAAAATGACATCCCCCTGCTTCAACCCGTCAAGGATCGCGGGATCGTCGAATGTCGCCGGCAGGATGCCAAAGTTGATTAAGTTCTGCAGATGGATGCGCGCGAAACTTTTGGCGAGCACCAGGCGCAACCCCAGATAGCGCGGCGCCAGCGCGGCGTGTTCGCGGCTGGAACCCTGACCATAATTCTGCCCGCCGATGATGGCATGGTTGCCCACCTGTTTTTGCTCGGTCGCGCGCCCGGCGTACGTGGGATCGACCGCCTCGAAGACAAACACGCTGATGCGGGGGATGTTGCTGCGATAAGGCAACACGCGGGCGCCGGCAGGCATGATCTCATCCGTAGAAATATTATCGTGTACCTTCAACAGGATGGGCAATTCGAGTCGATCGGGAAACGGATCCAATTCAGGCAAAGAGACAATGTTCACTCCCTTTTCCAAAAGGACAAGCCGGGCTTCCTCCGCAGGCAATGGAGGAATCAACATTTCCCTGTTGACGATCCGCTTTTTGGGAATTTTCAACTTGGGGTAAGGGAAACCCACGGTGCGCGGATCGGTTATCACACCGGTCAGAGCTGAAGCGGCGGCAGTCTCAGGGCTGCACAGATAGACCTGATCATCCTTCGTGCCTGAACGCCCGGGAAAATTACGCGGCACGGTACGCAAACTATTTCGTCCGTTCGCGGGCGCCTGCCCCATACCGATGCAGCCGTTGCAGCCAGCCTGATGCAGGCGTGCACCGGCGTGAATCAAATGACCCAACTCACCGTGCGCGATTAACTCTTCGAGTAAATCGCGCGATGTCGGGTTGACGTCCATCGAAACGGTATCCGCCACCTTGCGATCTTTGACCATCTGGGCAACGATGGCAAAATCATGATAACCGGGGTTCGCCGATGAACCGATATAGGATTGAT
>DATKAU010000255.1:0-7790 GCA_035514655.1 Anaerolineales bacterium | reverse complement strand
CGGCGACGTGGTCCGCACGCACCTTTCGAAAGGGCTCGGCTTCAGCAAAGAAGACCGCGACACGAATATTTTGCGCATTGGATTCGTCGCTGGCGAGATAGTGCACGCTGGTGGCGCGGTGATCTGCGCTGCCATCAGTCCGTATCGCGCCACGCGCAACGAGGCGCGTAAAATGGTCGGTGAGAATTTCATCACGGTCTACATGGATACGCCCGTCGAGGTCTGCGAACAGCGCGATGTGAAAGGTCTATACGCCAGGGCGCGCCAGGCGATGCAGGATGGCAAGCCGATGGGCTTCACCGGTGTTGACGACCCGTACGAGCCGCCGATCGATCCCGAGATCACCCTCAAGGGGTTTGGTCCCACGCCTGAGGAAAACGCACACCTCATTATCGAATATCTCGAAGATCAGGGATATTTGAACCATATTTAAATCGATGTCGTAGGGGCGGATCTGCGTGTCCGCCCTTATGGAATTTATGACCTCCCGCGATTCCCTCCGCCTCGCATCCTTTCTCAGCCTGATCCTGCTCATGGTCACCGGGACGTTTCTGGTCCTGCGCGCGACTCCCGAAGGGCTCGGACTCTCGGATGATTCGATCGCGTACATCGCGGGGGCGAGAAGCCTGTTGGAAGGGAACGGTTATCGCGAGGCGTGGCTGGTGACGAACAGTTATGTCACGCACTTCCCGCCCGGTTTTTCCTCCGCGTTGACGTTCATTGGCTGGTTTGAGTTGGATCCCCTGCGAGGCGCGCGCTTCCTAAACGCGTTGCTGTTCGGGTTGAACGCGGGCTTACTTGGCATCTTGGGCTGGAGGATGACGCCCTCGCTCATGGCAGGGTTGGCGCTTGCCGCGCTCTTCATCTTGAACGGGGATCTTTTGCAGGTGCACACTGTCGCGATGAGTGAACCGTTATTCATCTTTCTGTCGTTGTTGTCCTTCTGGATGTTCGATCTGTATTTCGAACTCCCGCCATCGTCGGTGGGGAGAGGGGTTGCAGGTGAATGGTGGTGGCTGGCGGCCTGCGGCGTGTTTGCGGGGCTGGCGTATCTCACGAGGTATGCCGGTCTTGCGCTTGCCGCCACATTTCTTGTGGCGATCGTTGTGCTGCGATCCAACTGGCGCAAACGATTCACCAGCATCGGCATCTTCCTCGCGGGATTCATGCCGTGGGTTTTGATCTGGGCGCTGCGCAACCAGATTGGAGCAGCTAACGCCACGAACCGTTCGTTCGTGTGGCATCCCATTGCCGCCGATAACATGGAAATGGGCTTGCGCGTATTCACCGATTTCCTCGTGCCGGTCGCCTCATGGCACAGGGCGATCATGAAACAACCGGGGCTCGCTGAAGCGATGGCGATCACCATCCTTGGCGCGATTTTGATATGGGTCAGCGCGAAGGCATGGAAAACGATCGTCAAGCCGCGCCAGGCTGAGGCGTTGAAACAAGGCGGCAAGGAATCGCGCGAGGTGATCACTTTTGCGGTTGCGTTGTTCCTGTTTGCCTACCTCGCCTCCATCGTCGCATCCATGACGATGTTTGACGCAGCGACGAAATTCCGCCTGCGCATCCTCGCGCCGATGTTCGTCAGCCTGTTGATCCTGCTGGTGTATGCAGGCATCTGGCTGAGCAAACGGAACCGCGGTGTGGTCATCGCGTTCGCCCTGATTTTTCTCGGCTTTTCGTTTTACGAACAGACCATCACTGTCAGCACATGGGCGAAGGGCGGCATCGGGTACGCCTCCTTCCAATGGTACGATGCGGAGGCGATGGCGTACCTGCGCGATCTGCCTGCAGATGTATTGATCTACACCAACGAACCAGGCGCGGTCTATCTCTACACGGGGCGCGGCGCGGCGGTGGTGCCGAGCGGCTACGATTCGGCGCGCGCAGAATTCGTGCCCGGCTTCGAGGAGGGCGTCGCGTACATGCAGGAGGAGATCAACGCGGGCAGGGCTGTGCTGGCGTTGTTCGATGACGGAGAAAATATCGCCAATGAAGCCGGTGCGCTGCGAGATGGGCTGTATCTCGCGCATCGATCGGCGGGCGATTTTATTTACACCCAACAACCGTAGTGTGTTCGTTCGCAGTTGAACTGCGAACATGATGCAGTGCAACTGCATCATGAACAGGGAATGTATCATGACCATTCAACAAAAATTCGATCTCACCGGACGCGCGGCGATTGTCACCGGCGGCGTGGGATTGCTGGGCACGGAATTCTGCCGGACTCTCGCCGAGGCGGGCGCGTCGGTTGCCGTGCTGGACTTAAACGCAGCATCTTCGCAAGCGACGGCTGATTCGCTTACGAAGAGCGGATACAACGCCCTCGGTGTCTCCGCTGACATCACCCAACCCGACTCGGTGAATGCAGCGGTCGATAAAGTGCTCTCTTCATTTGGGCGGCTTGACATCCTCGTCAACAGCGCGGCTCTCGACCCGAAGTTCGACGCCGATGCGATGAAGCGCGGAATCACGCCCGGCTCATTCGAAGATTATCCACTTGATCAGTGGAGCGCGGCGATGAACGTCAACCTGACCGGTTTGTTCCTGATGACACAGGCGTGCGTCAAGCCGATGCTTGCGCAGGGCAAAAAGGGGACCATCATCAACATCTGTTCCACATATGGGCTTAACGGTCCGGATCAACGAATTTATATTAAAGATGGTCAACGCGTCGCGTATAAGCCAGTCTATTACACTGTGACCAAGGCAGGCGTGCTCGGTTTCACCAAATATCTTGCCGCGTATTATGCCGGGTCGGAGATCCGCGTCAACGCGCTCACCCCGGGCGGCATTTACAACGACCACGAAGAATATTTCGAGAAGAATTATTCCGCCAAGACCATTCTGGGCAGGATGGCAAAAAAGGATGAAATGAATGGCGCGTTGTTATTCCTCGCCTCGGATGCGTCCTCCTATATGACTGGGAATAATGTGGTTGTTGACGGTGGGTGGACGGCGTGGTAACCATTTATTGTAGGGGCGGGGTTGTCCCGTCCAGGGCAGGACAACCCCGCCCCTACGCAATCTCTTAATGACCAACATCCTCGCCATCATCCCCGCCCGCGGCGGCTCGAAGGGAATTCCGCGTAAGAACATCCGCCCTTTTGCGGGGTATCCCCTCATTGCATGGAGTATTGCCGCGGCAAAGCAGTCGTATCAAGTCACGCGTGTGATTGTTTCGACAGACGATGAAGGAATAGCCTCGGTGGCACGCGAGTTCGGAGCAGAGACTCCGTTTATGCGTCCTGCCAAATTCGCGGAAGACAACACCACCGATCTGCCTGTCTTTGAGCATGCCTTGCAATGGCTGACTGAGAACGAAAAATATCAACCCGAAATCGTCGTGCAGTTACGCCCTACATCGCCCATCCGCCCAAGGAGTCTGGTGGACGATGCCATCCGCGTTCTTCTGAATCACAAGGACGCAGACAGTGTGCGCGGCGTGGTCCCTGCCGGGCAGAACCCGCACAAGATGTGGCGAATCAGCGGCGAGAGTGGACCGATGAAAAACCTGCTTGATATGCCGGGAATCGAAGAACCTTACAATGCGCCGCGGCAGATCCTCCCGCCGATCTACTGGCAGACCGGTCACATCGACGCGATCCGCACGGAGACAATCACGAAGGGCGGCTCAATGAGCGGCGGCGTGATCTACCCGATCGTCATCGAATCGCGCTATACCGTCGATATCGACAACCTGCAGGACTGGGCGCGCTACGAGCATCTCGTCTCATCGGGCGAACTGGACATGGTCACGCCGGGTAAAACTCGCAGACCGATGCCCGAAACCATCAAATTAATCATTTGCGATTTCGACGGTGTGATCACCGACAATCGCGTGTGGACGGATCAGGACGGGCATGAAACTGTAGTTGCCTCCCGCTCCGACAGCATGCGGGTCACACAAATGCGCGAGATCGGCATCGAAGTGATGATCCTGTCATCGGAGCCGAATCCGGTCGTGGCGGCGCGCGCGAAAAAGATGGGGGTGGAGGCAGTGCACGGAATTGGGCTTCAGGACAAGGGAGGCGCGATGCGTGAAGTCCTTGCGCAGAAAAATGTGAAATTAGAGGAAGTCGTCTACATCGGCAACGACTGGAACGATCTGCCGTGTTTCGAGATCGCAGGCTGGGCGGTGGCTGTGGCTGACGCCTACCCCGAAGTGCTGCGCGCCGCGGACCACGTGTTGAAAAAGCCCGGCGGTCATGGCGCGGTGCGTGAGTTGTGTGATTTGATATTAAACAGAAAATACCTCACAGGTTTTGGAAACCTGTGAGGTCTATGGAGAAAAAATGGCCCGTGAAATAAAAATCGGAAACCGCATGGTGGGTGACGGTCATCGCGCGTATATCATCGCCGAGATCGGCATCAACCACAACGGCGATCTCGATATTGCGAAGAAGATGATCGACGCGGCGGTGCATGCCGGCGCGGATGCGGTGAAGTTCCAGAAGCGCACTCCCGATGTGGCGACCCCGGACGAACAAAAAAACCAGATGCGTGAGACGCCATGGGGCTACATCACGTATCTTGAATACCGCCACAAGGTTGAATTCGACGAGGCGCAATATCGCGCGATCGATCGCTATTGCCGTGAAAAAAAGATCGACTGGATGGTCTCGGTATGGGACGAGCCTTCGGTGGATTTCATGGAACAGTTCGACACGCCTGCATATAAGATTCCATCCGCCTCGCTCACCGACTTCAACCTGATCCGCAAAGCCCGCCTCACCGGCAAGCCGTTGATTTTATCGTCGGGCATGTCCACGATGGAGCAGATCAAAAAAGGAATCGATACCGCGGACGCGGAAAATCTTGTCATGATGCATTGCACGAGCACCTATCCGTGCGAGCCGGAGGAATTGAACCTGCGCATGGTCGGCACGCTCCGCAATGAGTTCCCGAACATTCCCATCGGTTATTCCGGACACGAGGTGGGGCTGGTGCCCACCGCGGTTGCGGTGGCATTCGGTGCGTGCATGGTGGAGCGGCATCTCACCCTCGACCGCGCCATGTGGGGCTCGGATCAAGCCGCGAGTGTGGAACCTTCGGGCTTCGAACGGCTGGTGAAATACATCCGCGTGACCGAAGCCTCGCTTGGCGATGGCGTGAAGAAGGTGTACGAATCCGAGAAGGGCTCGATGAAGAAACTGCGCCGCGTAGTGAACGTATAATTTTCTTTGCCACAGAGATCACAGAGTTCGCTGAGAAAAATCTCAAAGCTCTCTGTGCCTCTTTGGCAGATTTCTGAATCATGGCACTTTTTCAAAAAATCCGACGGACGTTGCGACCTGCAGGCAAGACCGCCCAGGCTTTCCTGCGCTGGAAGCGGTTTTCTTTTGACGAGGCGCCACCCATCTTCGGCAACTCCAAACCCAAAAGTGGATCACACTTATTGTTGCAGATACTCAACGGTTTCACACGGATCATGCCGTATAAATACGTGGATGCCGATCCGATTCGCACGATAAGAAAAGACGGCGGACGACGGACGGCGGACGATATTTTGGCAGACTTGAAATCCATCCCGGCGGGCGTAATCGGCTGGGGCTATGTTGAGGCATCGCCGGAGAATGTCGCGTTTCTCTGTCAGCCCGACAGAGTCAACTATTTTATCTACCGCGACCCGCGCGACATGCTCGTCTCGCAGGTGTTCTTCGCCACCGACATGCAGGAGGAGCACGGGATGCACGACTATTACATCTCGCTCCCCGATTTTGGCGAACGGCTCAAGGTCGCCATCACCGGCATCGCCCGCGACGGACTGTACATGGTCAGCGTGAAGCAGAGGTATGAAGGCGTGTTCGAGTGGCTGAACACACCCGGCGTGATGTGCATCCGTTTTGAGGATCTGATCAACAATCGCGACGCCACTTTGTTATCCATGCTGGATGAGGTGGAAAAGACAGGTTATAACATCCCCACGCCGCGCGAAAAGGCGCTCTCCGTCCTGGTGGCGGCAATCCAACCGCGGAAGAGTCACACATTCCGTTCGGGCAAGACGGGCGGCTGGCGCGAGTTCTTCTTCGAGGAACATAAAAAATTATTCAAGGAAGTCGCAGGGGATTTGGTGGTGAGGCTGGGTTATGAGAAAAACAATGATTGGTAATGGCGGATGAGGGATTTCTTCACCCAACGCATCAAACGCGGACTCGTCCGCCGGTTGAACAATATCAAGATCGCGCGCGTGGCGCGGCAGGTTGCGAAGCGTGAGCCTGAGCCGCATGGTGCGCCTGTCGTTTTCTTCAAAGCCTCCACCGGCATCGACGATCTCTCCTGGAACAGCGGCTTTCACCTGCTGGCTTCGTGGGCATTACGATTGCAGGGGATCCCTGTTGTGTATTTCGCGTGCAATGCTGGCATGAGCAAGTGCGTGTTGGGCACGAATCGGGATAATCCGCACAGGGAAATGCCATGCAAGACGTGTGTGGCGCAAGCAAGGACACTTTACGCAAGCGTTGAATTGTTCAAACGTTCAAACGTTCAAACGTCAAGTGTTAACTGGTTTGATTTTCATCGCGACCCGCAGCTCGCCCATGCGGTGTTTAATCTTCCTTTGCAAGACCTCATGACCTTTGAATGGCAGAATATTTCTCTCGGCTCATTATGTCTCCCCGGCTTACGCTGGATTCTGCGGATCCACCATTTGAACGACGACGAGAACACGCGTTATCTGTTGAGGGAATACATCCTGTCCGCGTGGAATGTGGCGCGGAGGTTTTCGGACTTCCTCGATCACACCCAGCCGCGGGCTGTGATCGTATTCAACGGACAGTTCTTCCCCGAAGCGACCACGCGCTACGTCGCGCAGAAGCGCGGCATTCGAGTCATTACACACGAGGTGGGGTTGCAGCCCGCTTCCGCGTTTTTCACGGACGGCGAAGCGACAGCATATCCGATCCACATCCCGGACGAATTCGAGTTGAACGCCGGGCAAAACGCCAGGCTCGATGCGTATCTGGCAAAGCGATTCCAGGGCGATTTCACCATGGCGGGAATTAAATTCTGGGCGGATATGAAAGGGCTGGATGAATTGTTTTTGCGGAAAGCCGCGAAGTTCAAACAGATTGTGCCGATCTTTACCAACGTCATCTTCGACACCAGCCAGCCGCATGCCAACACAGTTTTTGAAGACATGTTCGACTGGCTGGATATGGTATTGGAGATTATCAAGGAACACCCTGAAACGCTGTTCGTCATCCGTGCCCACCCAGACGAGTTGCGTGTGAGAAAATCCAGCCGCGAGACGGTTGCCGCATGGATTGAAGCCAATCATGTTGACAAGGAGCCGAATGTCGTCTTTGTGGGTCCGCGCGAGACGTTGAGTTCGTACGAGTTGATCCAAAAGTCGAAGTTCGTGGTGGTCTACAACTCAACCATCGGCCTGGAAGCCTCCATCATGGGCGCAGCGGTGCTGTGCGCAGGCAAGGCGCGTTTTACGCAATATCCCACCGTGTTCTTTCCGCAGACCATCGAAGAGGTGAGAAGCAAGACGGAAGAGTTTTTGGAGGCAGAATCGATCGCTGTCTCTGCGGAATTCACGCGCAATGCGCGGCGGTTTTTGTATTATCAGTTGTTCCGCACGTCACTGCCGTTTGGGGATTTTCTGGAGCCATCCGTGCGGACAACTCAAACGCGCTTGAAATCGTTCAACTTGAATGAATTACTTGGGTCGGATTCTGTAAAGGTAATTCTGGAAGGTGTGCTCGAAGGCGGGGACTTTCTACTGAAGGAATAATCAGCCTGTCACTTTCAACAAAATGGTCTCGTGCGGGTTGACC
>DATKAU010000254.1:0-5989 GCA_035514655.1 Anaerolineales bacterium | reverse complement strand
GTCAGCACAATGCTGAATTCACCTTGTCGCGCCTTCTCGATTACTTCGTGACTTACAGGAAGTGTCCAACGGTTTTCGCCGCCATTCACTTCCTTGTTCCATGCCTCGCGGTTGTACGATCGAATATCCATGACTTTACAGCTCCAAAGTTGATTGATCGAATTGTACAATGAAAATCCCCGTCGAAGGATCGGCGGGGACTACATTCGTGCATTTTGATTTACGGGTTTGGTGTGCCCTGCACTGCAATCCCCACCCAGGTGAAGCCGAGCTTTTCGCTGACGGTACCCGCTGAGACCCACACAGGCTGCCCTTGCTCGTCCACACCATTCTGTCGGACGGTGGTAACCCACCAGCGGAGGAGATGCGCGAGGTTATCGTTCGGGCGCATGGATGTGGGCACGATATATTTCGTATCGGTGACGAAATCGGTGATCCGCAGCGTACCCGTGGTCACATCTTCGATGATGACCTGATAGGCTTCGTTATCGCGCAGGGTTCCGACCGATGCCCATTGGAGTGTCACCACATCGTTGGCGAGGGTGAAGGCTGCGCCGTCCGCAGGCAGGAGCAGGTTCGGGGCGGGGTAGGGAGGCGGAAGCGTCATCGTGGGAGTCGGTCCCGGCGTGGCGAATCGTTCGCATAAAGGAATCAATATCGTTGTCCCGAGCAGTACATTATCTGAAGCCAGCCCGTTGTAAAACTTGATCGCATCCTGGGGCACGTTGTAGTTTGCCGAGATGCTCGAAAGAGTGTCGTTGGCTTGCACGGTGTAGGGAACTTTTTCGCACGCCTGCGCTGTCTGTGTGGCGGAGTTGGGAATGTCGGTTGGCGGCGGCGCGGGCGTGGACGTGGGGTATGGAATTCTCAGCACCTGCCCGACCGAGACAAAACATTCAGCGGAGAGTTGATTGGCAATAATGATGCTTTGCACTGAAACTTTGAACGTGGCGGCGAGCACGCCGCACGTTTCGCCTTCTCGCACAGTGTAATCGAACGGCGGCAGGGGCGTTTCGGTGGGGATGGGCGTGATGGTGGGTTGTTCAGTGGCGGTAGCGGTGATGGTGGCTGTAGCGGTCGTTGTTCCCTCCGGCGTTTCTTCGACGAGCGTCGCGCCGAAAACGCCGCCCTGCAAACTGAAATACACAACTGCCGCGCCGATCAATAAAATGATCACCAGCGCGCCGAGGGCGGCTGGCAGACTGAGTGTGATCTCGGGCATACGGCTGGCTTGCACCGAAGTGTCCGGCTTTTTCGATTTGGTCGCGGCTTTCGCGGTGAGTTCCGTCCCGCACACGAGGCAGCGCGTGGCGTTCTCGCTCAGGCGCGTGCCGCATGTGGGACAGATCTGCGATTTTTGTGATGAAGGGTCCTGTAGCATAACGGCGGGAATTATACCATCTAACACTTTTGGGATTTTTCAGGGATTAGCCGCAGAGATCACAGAGATCGCTGAGAAAAATCTCAAATTTTCTGCCGTCTCGCACTGGCGTGCCGCCGTTGTTCGCGGCACGAACGGTGTGTAAACTGTGGCTGTTTTTTTCAAGAAGACGATCGACGTGTCCGTCTACGCCTTGACCTGCTTCGCTTCGATCAAGTCGACTCCGGCCTTCTCAGCGTAGTCGCTATACCCACCGATGAACTCTGTGATTTTCGATTCCTTCAACTCGAAGATTCGGTTCACGGTTCGATCCAGAAAGTAGCGATCATGTGAAATGACGAGTACCGTACCGTTGAAGTCATTCAGCGCGTTCTCCAGCACTTCGGCAGAAGCGATGTCGAGATTGTTGGTCGGCTCGTCGAGCAGGAGGAAATTTGCACCCGACAAGACAAGCAATGCCAATTGAAGCCGGCTCCGTTCACCGCCCGAAAGCGAACCTATTTTTTGCGTCGCCTGCCGGTAGGTGAACAGGTAGCGCGTCAGTAGGGAAACGGCGCGGCCTTCGCTGATGTTCCCACCATACCGCACAGCGTCGATGACCGTCTGGTTGAAATCCAGCGTCTCATGTTCCTGCGCGTAGTAACCGACCGTCACGCTCGGTCCGATCTTGATCTCGCCGCTGGTCGGTTGTTCCCTGCCAAGGATCAACCGCAACAACACGGACTTGCCCGCGCCGTTTGCGCCGATCAACCCCACGCGCTCTCCATGGCGGATAAGGAAGTTGAGATCATTCAAGATTTCCATTCCCGCGCTGAGCGGAGCCGCAGGCGAAGTCGAAGCGGGGTGAGGGAAAATCTTTTTCACCCCTACAAACTCCAATACCTGGTTCGACCCGCGCCATCCGTTGAGTTCCAGATCCATTTTCCGGCGTTCGAGCACGGGACGGTCGATCTTTTCGATTCGCTCGATGCGCGCCTCCATGTTGTGGATGCGGGTCGCAAACTTGTCGTTGAACACAACCCATTGTTTATAACGCTTGAGCGCCTGTTCGAGTCGGCCGATCTCGCGCTGTTGGATTTGATAAAGCTCCTCCTGTCGCGCGAGCCTCTCTCCCTTATCGATGATGTATTCAGTGTAATTCCCGATAAACGTTGCGATTTTGCCGTCTTCGATCTCGGCAACGTGACTCGCAACCGCGTCGAGGATATAGCGGTCGTGTGAAATGATCACAACCGCGCCCGGGTAATCGTTGATCAGTTTTTCGAGGTAAGTCTTTCCCGGCATATCGAGGTGGTTGTCAGGTTCGTCGAGCAACAAAACAGACGGGCGCGCCAGCAACAGCCGCGCCAGCCCGATCAGTTTCTTCTGCCCACCGCTCAACGCGCGGATCGGTTTCTCGAAGTCCGATTCGGGCAGACCGAGCCCGCGCAATAACTCGCGGACGCGCGATTCGTAGTTCAATCCGCCCAGCGCTTCAAATTCCTCCAGCAGTTGGTGCTGTTCATCCAGCGTGCGTTCCAGTTTCCTGGGATCGCCATACACCTCAGGTTCACCAAGTTTCGATTCGACGCGATGTAATCCTGCTTCGACTTCCGCGACACGCGGATTTCCTTCGAGCGCAAGCGCGAGGGCGGTGCGTTCCGGGTCGAATTCAGGATGTTGCGGCAGGTAACCGGCGGTGACACCCCTGGCGCGGATGACCGTCCCGCCTTTTTCAGGCGCGTGTTCGCCGGTGATCATCTTGAACAGCGATGATTTCCCCGCGCCGTTGGGTCCGATTAGTCCGATCTTCTGGTCGTGCTGGATCTCCCAGTTCAGGTCGCGGAAGATGGTGTGCGCGCCGAGGACGAGGGTGCAATTTGAAATATTGATCGATATCATGAGTGCTCCATTATTACTCTTACTCTTCAGGTTGAGTAGCCTGAGGCGACAGCCGAAGGCGTATCGAAACCAGCTGATGAGATTAAAACAATCGTTTTCATCCTGGGTGGTGGTTTCGACTGCTTGCGCTCAACCACCGAAGGTTTGGATTTAAACAAAAATGCTGTAGCGCTAAAGCGCCACAGCATGGTGAAACGAAGGAAATTCGTTCAGGCAACAGGCGCGATTCGAGGAAGCCCTGTGTTCTCGAATCCACGCACACCGATGCAAAGGAGGGAATTATTAAAGCGTTCGTATCGCATGGCAGGGATTATAGCATAACTATTGTGTATAATTTTCATGGATTGGCAGGCTGAATTGACGAGAGAAAATTCCTCGCTTCGCGTGTTTATCTCCCATTCCTCGCGCGATGTAGCGCAGGCGCGCCAGTTATACCGCCTATTAAAATCAGAAGGCTGGATGGACGTCTGGTTCGTCGAGACCAGCCTCAAAGTCAGCCAGAATTGGGATGCCGAGATTCGTTCGGCTGTGGGAAATGCAGATGTAATTATTGTCTTTTGGTCGAAGAATTCACCCAGGCGGGAAGCATATTTCTACCCTAACCCGAATTTTGTGATTGAAATTTATGAATCCAGTTCCCCGAGGGACGCTCTAATCATTCCCCTTCGGCTGGATCGTTCGGTCATTTCGACGGATTTAAACCCGGAACGTGTAATTGATTATTTTCCACATGCCCGCCGTGGATCGATCAATTTGGAATTGGTAAAAGGGTTGAAAAAATTTGCTGGAGAAAAAGGCCTTTCAACGGAACGACGCGTGTATAACCCTGAACCTGAGCAGGGGGGGCAGGTCTGGTCCTCCGTACGGTGGCGGGAGCAATGGTTCATGCCGGATGAGGAGGACATCGAACAACAGGAACCTCGCGTTGGGACCGGATACCGGTTTCTTTCGCGTCCTGCGCGGCGGCGGGTGGAATTCGCGCGATACTTTCGTTCGGTCCATGTATCGGAATCGGGGTGCTCCTGCCATCAGCCACAACTTTGTCGGTTTTCGATGTGCGATGTCTGAATAATCAGCCCTTCTCTATCGTACTCCCAATATAACGATGAAGGAATATAGCAGACTTTGGGCGTATAATTCGGAAAACTTCACCGTTTAGGGAGCCATCCATGCCCGAAGCACCGAAACAACTCAGAGTTTTTCTCTGCCATTCCTCCCACGACAAACCTGTTGTGCGCGAAGTCTATCAGAAATTGAGTGCCATTGGGTGGATTGATCCATGGCTTGATGAAAAGAAACTACTGCCAGGCCAGGATTGGAACATGGAGATCGAGCAGGCGGTGGAATCTTCTCATATCGTTCTCGTTTTTCTCACAAACAATTCCGTCAATAAAGAAGGGTATATACAGCGGGAATTGCGCCTCGTGCTGGAGGTGGCGTTGAATATGACGGAGGGCGCTATTTTCGTCATCCCGTTGCGGCTGGAGGACTGCGAGTTGCCGCGCCGCTTGCGTGCCTGGCAATGGCTGGACTACTTCCCGCCGGAATCCCGAACCGAAGCCTTTGAGAGATTGCTTGCCAGCCTGAAAATTCGAGCCACGAAATTGGGGATGGAAGATTCGCTTTTTCACAAGGTCGGACGTGTTGAATCTACCCCTGAACCACCCAGGGAACCAGATCCGGTGATTGCTCTTGCTGGTCACGATTCGGATCTCGATCTGCACATTCCTCACGAATATTCCGGTTCAATCTTTACCCCGCCGCCTGCAAAAGTTAAAACCTGGACCTTCGGCGGCGTGGAATTCGTCAAAATACCACATGGTGAATTCCTGATGGGAAGTAAAGCTGATAATAAACTTGCAGAAGATGATGAAAAACCGCAACACAAATTGACCATCCCCTACGACTTTTTGATGGGTCGGTTTCAGGTTACGAATGAACAATTCTCTGCATTTGTGAAGGCAGGCAAACCCAGGGAAGCATGGGGTGTGGAAAATTGGCAAAACGAACTGAAACACCCGGTGGTTAATGTGACCTGGCACCATGCCATTGCTTTCTGTGAGTGGCTGGACCAAACCTTTGGCAAGAGCGCCCCAGCAGGGCTGGTCTTTCGAATGCCGACCGAAGCCGAGTGGGAAAAAGCCGGCCGCGGCGCTGATGGAAGGGATTATCCGTGGGGAAGCGAATTCAACTCAACCAACTGCAATTCAAAAGAAGGCGGACGAGGAACCACAACCCCTGCCGGCGTGTTTTCGCCTCACGGAGACTCGCCCTACGGTGTATGTGACATGTCAGGCAACGTCTGGGAGTGGACAGCCAGCCTGTGGGGTAAGAATGACAATGCCCCCGATTTCAAATACCCCTACAATTCGAGAGACGGGCGCGAAAACCTGAAAGCTGGTGACGATGTCCGCCGTACGTCGCGCGGCGGTTCGTTCTACAGTGGATCGAGGCGCGTGCGCGCGGCCTGCCGCCTCGGGCTCTACCCTGACTTCAGGGATGACGGTAACGGTTTTCGTGTTGTGCTTGCTCCGCGTCTATCGTGATATCCTGGAAAGCAGGAGGTTTAGGGCAATCGCATCTAATTAGCCGAGGAAAGGACTTTGAGCAGGTAGTCTTCCTTCCAAGCAGCTTGGAGTTGCTTGGCATGGATGCCGCCTTTGGCAGTTTTCTCCTGTTTTAGCAGATTGAGAGCCATCTGGCGCAGGACCGCCAGGTTTTCCGGAG
>DATKAU010000253.1:0-16884 GCA_035514655.1 Anaerolineales bacterium | reverse complement strand
TGGTCGGCTGCAATGTGGGAGCGATTACAACGGGAGGTGAACTTACAAGTTCCGTAGGCTGGGCTCCCCCCACCGGTGGCTCTTCGGGCGGAGGTTCAGCAGCTTCAATTAGAGGTTCAGTCGCAGTCGCCTCAGGTTCTGCAGCAGGCGCGCCTCCGCAAGAAGTGGTGAGGATAATCCCTAGTAGGAGAATGACGATCCGGGGAGAAAACGCGAATCGACTCATAGCACCACCTCAAACGGAGTCGACGAAGCGCTGGGAGCCAAAGGCGCATCAAAGTGAAACGGAAGCTGCAAATCCGAAGGCGCGATGGGCTGTACACGCGTCTCCTTGCGTGTGGGAGCGAATCCCCAAATCAGCAGTGAAATGGAGAGCGCCAAAATGATGATGCCGAGTAAAACACGGATTCTACGTGACATTAGATGTTCCGGAGTTGCAACTTCAGTCGCTTAATGTGGACGACTGAAGTCGTCACTACAATATTTATTCGATCGGCAATAACTCGCCCGCCACGAGACCCGGGAAGGCGGCGCGAAGTTTTTCATCCACTTCCGGTGAAATCAACGGCGTAGTATTTTTCGCCAAGATTTCCTTGACCTTGTTCATGGCACGCGCCTGAATATCCATGGCGCCTTTCTTTTCCCAGATGGTTCGTGCATCGCGGTCGGCGATTTTGGTCATCACCGCTTCGGTCTTCATTCTATTAATCGTGTGTTTGGCAACGATGTAAGAACCGCCGGGACCGATCTCTTTTATCAAATCGACCCCAAGGTCTTCTTCGCTGAACGAAATGCCGCGCTTCACGCGCTTCATCATTTGCGCCACTTCGTCGTCAATCACGGCTTTGGCGAAATCGAAAGTCTTCAACGCGTCGATCAGTCCGCCGATGTTGAACATATCCATGCCGCCGACAACACCGCCCATGCCAGACATGCCGGTTTCATAACCGGCTTGCGCGTCGTTTAGCTTGGAGTTGGTCAAGCCGATATAACCGCCGCAAGGAACGTTGTAGAACCGTGCAATTTGGGCGAACGCCATGTGCAGCATACCGCATTCAATTGCCCCGGACGTGTAGGCGCCCGATCGCATATCGGCGACGGTGGCGAGCGTGGCATAGATGGTCGGCGTGCCCTCTTTCACCATTTGCGTCAGGGTTACTGTCGCCAGATATTCCGCGTTGCCCTGCACCAGCGTCCCTGCCATGGACATGGGCGATGTGAGCCCCGCATTGGGCACGATGGTAGGGTAGACAGGCAAGCCCTCCCCTGCAAAGAACATCACATTCTCAGTGGAAAGGTTATCCATGGAAAGCGGAGATACCGTCGGGCAATAATGATGAGTAAGGAAGGGATGTTCCTTATACGCATCCTTTCCTCCTGCAACGATGTACGCCATCTCCATCATGGAGAGTGTGTCTTTGTGATCGGTGGTTGTTGCACGGATGGGCTTGAGGCAATATTTGAGCGCAGGATACAGCCTTGAGATTGTGAATTGGTCTTTCGGCGCGTCGTCTGCCAGCGTGGAAATGGAGAATATGTCGTACCCGGGCAGTTCATTGATCAGATGAGCGATGCGCGCAATGTCACCCGACTCGGCGCGCCTTTCCTTCCCCGTGACCGGGTCGATGATATCGGGGGCTGAACTCGCTGTGACTATAACCGGGCTGTCGCGGGGGATCGTTTTATCGAATTTGGGATCACGTGCGTGGAATGTAAAGGTCGGCGGCGCCATCTTGCGGTATTTCTCCACCACCTCGCGCGGGAGTTTGACCCGCTCGCCATCCACAGAGCAGCCATGTGCGGCAAATACCTCGCGCGCGGGCTCATAGCGGACTTTTAAGCCGACTTCCTGAAGAATTTCAAGCGATGCTTC
Source organism: Anaerolineales bacterium (assembly GCA_035514655.1). Classification (GTDB taxonomy): domain Bacteria; phylum Chloroflexota; class Anaerolineae; order Anaerolineales; family Villigracilaceae; genus Defluviilinea. The sequence goes on along the minus strand of DATKAU010000253.1, from coordinate 15,011 downwards.
GTGAATCCGTTCGACCTGCTCCTGCGTAAGAAGTTCTGCAAACGACATGAATAGATCCTCATTTTCTAATATTCATCGGTGGTCGAGTAGCCCGAAGGTCGTTTCGCGACCACCACGGCAGTAAAGCAATTCTTGTAACAAGGTAGGTATACATACCAGTTGGTTTCGACTGCTTGCGCTCAACCAACAGAGTATTTATGATTTCAAATCGTCTTCCTCTTCGTCCTAATGGGCGGATGAACCACCCTTCGGGAGTCCTGCTTCGGGCGGATTCGCAGTTCCTGGAAGAGTTTTGTTTGTGCCCGTTTACCGTGCACGGCAACCTGGCGTTGGAAATCAAGGATTCTGTCGATAATCTCAAAGCGGTTGTTCCTAAACACCCAATGCTCCACCTTCAACTGATTTGCCAGCGCAAGGATCTCATTCACGGGGAACATCTGCAACCCTGCCCGCGTGACCTTCAAAGACGCCGCGGCAGTCGCAAATCGCGCAGATTTTTCGAGTGTCCAACCCTTCAAATAACCATAAATGAAACCCGCCGAGAACGTCGCGCCTGCACCACACGCATCCACAGCTTTCACGCGCGGGGAAAATACCCGCACAATTTCATCCCCTTGTGCAACGAGACATCCACCCTTTGCCAGGGTGATGATGGCGGTTTCGATCCCCGACTTTAGCAATTTACGAGCCGTGCCCACGAGGGCGCGCTTGCCGCCAAGCTGCGCCGCATCAGTCACTGCCTGGCATATGGTTGCCCGTTTGGCGAATTGTTTCAAAATGTCGGGGTCTTTATGTCCATGCTCCAAATTCACAAATACAGGGACCTTCAACCGCCTGGCTTCATCCATCGCGCGCAGGACGTGGTCGCCGTCGTACCAGTCGGTGTATAAAATCTTCGAGCCGCGGATCAGGGACAAGTCAGCGGTGTCGAGCGTGCCGAGGATCTGAGGTGTGCGCTGCCAGAAATAAGTCCGCGCCCCCTTCCGGTCGGAGACGTTCACTTCAAGTGGTGTCTTGTACTCCTTCGTGAACCTTACATTTCCTTGAACGCCCCAGTCCTTCAGTCGCTTTGCCAGCGCGTGACCGCGCGTGTCATCGCCGACCGCCGTGCCGATCATGCCCGCCGTCACGTCCCACTGGCGCAGTAAACAAGCCACAATTGCGGCATCGTCGAATACAAACTCATTGACTTCAGTCACGATCGCGCCCGTGTTGTGCTTGGGGAGTTTCTCCAGCACCATGATTTCGACGGGTGTCAACATTCCAAAGCCGACATAGTCAGGAGAAGATTTTGGCATGGGGGTATTATAAACCGTTCTCTTTTGAAACACGAAGGACACGAAGTGCACCACAGATATAGACCCTTAGCCTTAAGGGGAATCCTGGTGTCCTTTGCGGGATGAGATCTACGCGCGGAGTTTTTCACCCTTCGGGTCATACAGCACCGGCAAGGTCACTTCAGCCACACGCATACCTTCGATGAGCTCCACATCCACGCGCGAACCGGCTTTCCCCAACTCAATCGGCAGATACGCGAGCAGGATGTTCTGCTTCACTGTGTAACCATATCCCCCACTGCGGACGCGGGTGAGTACTTTCCCTTCGTGGTAAATCGCTTCACCGCCATAGATTTGGGTGAAGTCTTCACCATCCAACACCAGAGTGCATAGTTTTGCGGTAAAGTCTTTTTGTTTCTTTTCGATCAGCGCGTCCCTGCCAATGAAATCGCCTTTATCGAGATTCACACAGAAACCCAAACCTGCTTCATACGGGGTCTCCAATTGTGTTACATCCGTTGTATAGTAGCGATATGCTTTTTCGAGGCGCAACGAATCCAACACCTTGTAACCACCGACCTCCATGCCGAACTCTTTGCCAGCTGCCAAAAGCATATCCCAGACCATCGAAGCACGATTGTTCGGAACGTATAACTCCCAGCCCAACTCGCCGACGTAACTGACTCGCTGTGCCCAGACACGCGCGCCATTGATAGTGGTGAATCTCGTCGAGAGATACGGGAACGCTTCATTCGTGACGTCGTCCTGCGTCACCTTCGAAAGAACGGATCGCGCCTTTGGACCCCACAACGCGAGACAAGCCCATTCTGTTGTGATGTCGCGCAGAGTCACATCTTCGTCCTCGCCGGTGTGCATCTGCAACCACGCCAGATCGTTGGCGATGAATCCCGAACCTGTGACCACCCAAAATTTATCTTTCTCAAATCGCGTTACAGTAACATCAGCCTCGACGCCGCCGCGCGTGTTGAGGAACTGCGTATACGTGGCGCTTCCAATTGGCTTATCCATGTTGGTGTCAGTTACACTTTGCAAAAGTTTCAATGCATCGCGCCCGGTCACCTCAATTTTTCCGAATGATGTCAGATCAAAAAGCGCAGCGCGCTCGCGTGTGGCGCGGTGCTCCTCTCCCACCCGGTCAAAGTAAGGAGGTTTCGCCCAGCCCCACTCTTTTTGGTCTGCGCCTGCGCGCCGCCAGGGGCTGTTCGGTTGATAATACAGCACACGCTCCCACCCGAATTTTTCGCCAAACACCGCACCTAACTCCTGCGTACGATGATACACCGGACTCATCCGGTGAGGGCGCGCCCATTCGTTCTCATCGTTGGGGAAGCGGATGGCGTAATAATATTTTACACTCTCACGCGTGCGCTCAGCAGCATACTGCGGATCGGTGAAATAATTTCCAAAGCGCGTGGCGCGAAAAGCGTACACATCCATCGGCGGTTCGCCTTCAATGATCCATTCGGCGAGCAATTTACCCATGCCGCCAGCGCCCCCATAGCCGTTGAGTGACATGCCTGCCAGCATCCACATGCCGCGCGCGCCGGGTACGGATCCGAGCATGGGCTGGCAATCGGGCGTGTATGCGCCGGGGTGACAGGTGATATCGATGATGCCTGCGTCCTTTAGAAACGGAATGCGGCGGATTGCGCCTTCAAGCAGCATTTCAAAGCGCTGATACGAATGAGGCACAGTCGCGTTGCCGTGTTCCCATGGAGTACCGTCGATCCAGCGTGCGGGCGGGTTCGGTTCGTAACCGCCGATCACAAGCCCACCCTGCTCTTCGCGCATGTACACAAGGTTATCGGGGTCGCGCAAACACGGAGTGTTCTTCGGAAACTCATGCCCCTCCACCGCCTTCAAGGTAATGTGTTGATGATCGACCGGTGTAATCGGCAGAGACACTCCCACCATCGCGGTGAGACGCGGCGCCCACATCCCCGCTGCGTTCACAATAAGATTCGTTTTGATAACACCTTTGTTGGTGATCACCCCATGGATTTCTCCGCGCGGCGACAGTTCGATGCCTGTGACGCGTGTGTTCGTGTTTACCTCCACGCCCAACTCCTTGATGATGCGCGCCATGCCCGTGGTTGTGTCGTACGGGGAAAGATGCCCATCGCGTGGCAGGTAGATTGCACCATATAAATCCTTGTCCGTGATTTGAGGCATGACCTTGACCGCTTCGGCTGGGGAGATGATCTCCACCTCCATGCCGATCGCCTTCGCCCGGCTCACGCTTCGTTCCAACTCCTTGAGTTGTTCCGGGCTCGATGCGACTCGCAAACTCCCGACGTGGTGGAAAAACCCAAGCTCGCTCCACAACTCGATGGAATATTTCCGGAATTGCATCATGGTCTTGGACGTGGCAAACTGCGTCACTACCCCCGCCGCATGAGATGATTCTCCGCTGGCGATGTCACCCTTCTCCAGCAAGACAATATCCCGCTTTCCTAATTTATGCAAATGATATGCGACACTTGTTCCATAAATCCCCCCGCCGATGACGACGATTTCTGCTTGACTCTTCATTTTCACCTTTTCAAAAATAATTCGGTGGTTGAGTAAGCGGCGGTGTTCGTCCGCCGCTGTGTCGAAACCACCATTTTTCAAAAGTAAGTTTGTAACGAGAATTGCTTCGCGGTGGCTTCGATACGCCCCCCAAAGACCATTCGGGGCTACTCAACCACCGAGTTTGCCTTTAATTTTGCACATCCCTCAACCAGCCCTCAAACTCCTCTGAATCCATCTTCTCCACTGCCCTGCCCCAGCGTTCGATTGCCCAGCCCCAAAAGTCGAAGTCAATCGTGGATATCTTCGCCTGTATCGCTGCCCACAAGCCCCAGCCCACATCGGACATGATCATGTTCAACTTCATGCGCGAAATCATGGAAGGGGCCGCCTTGCCGAAATACACGGCGCAGACTTCGGCAATTTGCCCGTCGTTGAATTGCATCTCCTGACAGGTGTTTCCGAGTTCAAACGTTGGGTCGTTGTTGCCGCTGTATTCGTAGTCGATCAGCCAGAGTTGGTCCCCATCGTCGATGTAGTTTTCAGCGAGCAGGTCGTTGTTACAGGGAACGGTCGCCAGCGGTTTGACGTTCATCGCCTGCTCGATGCGTTGGACAGTCGGCACCCGATCGAGGTAACCGCCCGGGATTTTGATGCTGCGGTCACGGCACAGGCTGAGGTAATACTCTGTGAGGCGGAACATGTTGAAGTCCAGCAGGAAGCGTGGACCGGCGTGGAGCCGTTGGATCGCCTGCGCCATGCGCGTCGGCTGTCCCGGCTCGTTGAGGGACTCCTTCGACATGGTTTTGCCGTTCAGGAACTCGATCACCATCACATCGTATTCTGGGAGGTGAAAATAAATTTTTGGTGCAACACCCGCCTCGGAGGCGGCTTTGGTATTGTGATATTCGTTCTTGCGATCAATGGCGAGGAGTTCGGTACTGGCGCCCGGTACGCGGACGAAGTAAGGCGTGTCGTCCACTTCGATTTTATAGTTGGAATTGGTCAAGCCGCCCGAAAGCGGGGTGATGGAGATTTCCCTGCCCTGCCACTCAGGAATCTTGGCGGCAACTTCTTCGATGATCGACATAAGAGCCTCGAAAGTTGGTTTAAGAGAACAACAAGTAGGCAGATTTTCACATGCCTACTTGTTGTTTCGCGACCACAAAGAAAATCAGATCCTGTAAATCAGCCTGCAACTCCAGCCAGGTAGCCTTGGGGAGTTTCTTCTCCACTTAACACCAGCACCGCTTCCTTCGAGCACATCACCTGTTCCTTTGCGCCGATGGCGGGCAGGTCGAGAAACGGGTTGTTGAAGGTGTCCATATTGAACTTGGTATTGCCGATGGAAATCTGGATACGGACGACCGAACCGAGGAAGGTGATGTTTTCAATGATGCAATCCACCACGTTATCCTTCATGGGCTCCGCGGCAAAGCTGAAACGCTCGGGGCGGACGGAGATTTTTACCTTGTCGCCTTTCCGGCGCCTGGTGAATTCCTTTTCCGCCGTTTTGAAGTGCACGCCGTCCATGGCGAGGATGCCATTGTCAGGATCAACCACTTCCGCATCGGCATTGTTCAGCGAACCGACAAAGTTCGCCACAAACTGCGTCTTGGGGAAGTTGTAGATTTCAAACGGCGTGCCCACCTGCTCCATCTCACCGGCGTTCATGACCGCGATTCGGTCGGAGATCGATAACGCCTCCTCCTGATCGTGTGTGACGAAGATGGCGGTAATGCCGAGCCTCTTTTGGATGGCGCGAATCTCTGCCCGCAGCGAGACGCGGATCTTCGCATCCAGCGCAGAAAGGGGCTCATCGAGCAGGAGCACTTCAGGGCGGATGGCAAGCGCGCGGGCGAGCGAGACGCGTTGTTGCTGTCCGCCGGAGAGTTGATAGGGATATTTATTCGCGTGATCCTCAAGGTTGATCAAACCGACCATCTCGTCGACGCGTTGTTTGATTTCCTCCGCATTCATCTTTCGAACAGCAAGTCCAAAACCGATGTTCTGCGCGGCAGTCATGTTTGGAAACAGCGCATAAGACTGGAAGATCATGCCGACATTACGCTGGTTGGGAGCCTTGTCTGTAATGTCTGCTCCGCCGAGTTTGATCTTTCCGGAGGTGGGAATCTCAAACCCCGCCACCATGCGCAGAGTGGTCGTCTTGCCGCAGCCGGACGGACCAAGAAAGGATACGAACTCGCCCTTTTCAATCCCCAGGTTGAAGTTGTCGACCACCACCGCGTCGCCGAACTGCTTTGTTACATTTTCGATGGATAAATACGCCATGACGATTCTCCGCTACGATTTATTAATGTGCACCTGCGGCTTGTCCCTGCCCGCCGGTCGCGAGTTGGATCAACCCCATCGCCAGCCATGTAAGCAGGAAGCTGATAAAGGAAAGCGCGGCGGGCTCATACGCGCGATGCTGCCCAAGGAGGAACAAATAAGGACCGAAGGCATTCACACCCAGGAATGAAGCCAGGGTGACTTCACCGACCACGATGGCAAATGTCAGCAGGGCGCCGCTCAACAACGCCGCGCGGATATTCGGGAGGATGATGCGCGTGATGATGGTGAACCAGTTCGCCCCGAGGCTTTGGGCCGCTTCGGTAAGGGTGCGAATGTCCACGGTGCGCATCCCTGTATCCACAGAGCGATACATATAAGGCATGGCAAGTACCATATAACCTGCGACAATCAAAACATTGGTCCCTGCCTTAAAATTTGTAAGCGGTTGCATTAATTGGAGATCGGTAAAGGGTACCGTAATAGGCGAACTGTAAATGCGGATCAAGCCAAAGACCAGGATGATCGCAGGTACGACAAACGGCATCAAGGTGATGAACTCCACCATGCGGCGCGCCTCAGGCAGGCGAAGTCGAATCCAATAGGCTGTTGGGACAATTAAAATAATGCTTACGATGATGGTTGCCAGTGCAAGTACATTTGAAAAGATAAATGTTTCCCAAAAATCATTATCCTCAAACGCCCTTTGATATGCCTTGAAGGGAACTTCGGGGTCCCAGCTAAGGGAGAATTCAAACGTGGCGAGCAAAGGCAGGATAAAGTATAGAGCTCCGAGGATGAACCAAATCCAACTCCAGAAGGGAAACCTGCGAAAACGGGACATAAGATTCATCTTAGCCACCTTTCGGTCTTCGCCTGGAGCCAGGAGTAGCCAGCCAGTGAGACCGCCATGATCGCAACCATGCCGATTGCCATGGCATACCCGAGACCGGGATTGTACAAAACATCGCCCCGGATCTGCGCCCCGATCTGGATCGTGACGATGCCAATTCTGCCGCCTGTCAACGCGTAGGCTGTCGCGTACGCTCCGAAGGCGTTTCCAAACAATAGGATCATCGCCCCCAGAATGGAGGGCAGCAGGACAGGCATGGCCACTTTTAACCAATACTGGGTTGTGCTGGCTCCCAGGTTTTCCGCTGCCTCGCGCCACTCGCGTTTCAACCCATCCAGCGCCGGCGCCATAATCAGGACCATGAGCGGGAATTGGAAATACATATACACCAGGCTTAAACCTGCAAAACTGTATAGATTAAACCCGGTATCATAAATGTTTATGTTGAGATAATCCCTGAGGATGTGAGTGATAAACCCCTGCCGTCCCAATGTCGCAACAAATGCAAATGCCAGTGGAACACCGGCAAAATTTGAAGCCACGCCCGAGAAGGTAATCAGGACCGAACGGAGGGATGAAGGCAAACCTCCCACCGTGACCGAGTAAGCCAGCAAAAATCCCAGAATGCCGCCGCCGAGCGCGGTTACTGCGCTGATCTGGATGCTCAATTTGTAGGCATTGACGATAAAGGGTTCTGAAAATAACTGGATGACGTTTTCCAGCGTGAAGTTGCCGCTCGAGTTTGTAAAACTTGCCGTGAACAGGCGCAGAGAGGGCAGGAAAAGAAACAGTATTGCAAAAAGAAAAAACGGGGCAACGCCAAGCCAGGCTCTCCAATTGGTCGGTGCGGCACCACTCCCCTTTACAGTAACAGCGGTCTGTGCCATGTTTTCTCCTCGAAACCAATTTGCTTACAGTGAGACCCTGCTGTACAGCAGGGTCTCACCATCATGCATTAAATCGTTTCAATCAGGGTGCGGCTTGAACGTCCGCGCCAACTGCTGTATCCCAATTGGTGGTGATTAAATCAGCGGCGGCATTGAGTTGGGCAAGCGAGGGGAAGACCGCGCCGGACACGTCCGGTAGTTTTGCAAGCAGGTCTTCGGGGATCACGCCGCGTGCGCGCATATCCGCTTCACGGATCGGGTGGCAGTAGCCTTCCATCCAAAGGGTTTGTCCTTCGTCTGAATACAGGAACTCCATCCAAAGTTTGGCGGCATTGGGGTGCGGGGCATAGGCACTAATCGCCTGAACATATACACCAGCGAAACGCCCAGTGGCAGGAACGACAACGGTTGCATTCGGGTTGCCTTCAAAGGAGTCAATCGCGGAAAGGGCGTTATAGTCCCAGGTGATGCGGACTGGAATTTCGCCTGTGGCAACCAAACCATTGTTGGCGATCAAAGGAATCAGATTTCCTGCTGCATTCAAGTCGGCAAAGAAATCCAAACCGGGCTGGGCATCGTCCAAGGAACCGCCATTGGCAAGCGAGGCGGCATAGACGGATTGAATGGCTTGATTGGAGGCACGCGGATCACCGGAAAGCGCAATCTGACCATTATATTTGGGGTCAAGCAGGTCAGCCCAATCCTGCGGCACATCGGGTTGCACGTCCGTGTTTACTAGGAATGCCAACACACCGTAATAATCGCCATACCAGTAACCATCCGGATCTTTCGCATCATCCGGGATGCTATCCCAGGTGGAAACCTTATAGGGCTGGATCAACCCTTCCGCCTTGGAGGATTCACCGAAGGCAAAACCGACATCGATGACGTCAGGAGCCTGGGGGCCGGTGTTGTCCTTATTGGCTTTGATGGCTTCAATTTCATCGGCAGATCCGGCGTCAGGATTCAATTCATTGACTTCAATGTTGGGATACTTGGCTTTAAAGGCATCGATAACGCCACCGTAATTGCACCAGTCTGGCGGCAAAGCGATGGTGGTAAGCATTCCTTCAGCCTCTGCGGCAGCCACGAGTTCGGCCGACGCTCCACCGGTTGAAACATCCGGTACACCAGGCGCATCCGGTAGTGAGGGAGCTTCAGTCGCGGGTGATTCGGGTGCGGAGGGTCCGCACGCCGCGAGCACCATACTCACGAGAAGCACCAGCGAGAACAGGTGGAACAGATTCTTTCGGGTCTTCATTCTCTTCTCTCCTTTGGATTAATATACGTGTGGAGAGCTCATGCCCTCCATCGGTTGGATTATATATTGAAAATCCTGATCATGGTTAATCATTTGTAAAGACCTCTTTAACGCGCCACCTCTTCCACCTCCTCATACCAGCGGACGCGAGTGCCGACTTTGTCGCGCATCTGCCACGCAAGCGACTTGGGCATGGTCTGGAACGTGTGCAGAATGTCCTCGATCCTTTTCTTGATCAAGCTGTAATTTGATCCACCCAACCGGGCGGATTCTCCAGTCACAATCTCTTCGACCCGCTTCAGGTTAATCGATGTTGTCTTATACAATCCCCAATCGTTGCTGCATAGGTGGGAGATCCGGTTCAGGTTGATCCGATCCTTGTCGTCCGGACCGGCTTCGACGTAAAGCAGAAGCGAGGCAATGTCCAGAGCATCCTTGCGGTTGAGCTCGGCGATCTGCGCCTTCGTCAACAACAGGTCCGCGGGAGGAATCGTAAGCGGGTGGAGGTGCAACCGATCCTCGAGCGGAATTTTGTGGCACATCTCGAACGCGCCGATGAAAATATCCACCTTCATGCCGGTATCGTTGTGATAATAGATCTGCCGCCGCGATCCATTAAGCAGGTTGAATTGTTTATGTGGGGAATAGCCCACAGAGGGCATGAACGACTCGAACGCGCGTCGTTGCTTCCCTGCAACCACAAAATCGAGATCCCCGTACTCGCGGACGAACAGCGGATGTTCGGCCTTGTGATGGATCTTGATTGCGAGCCCACCCACCACGCGCAGGGGAATGGATCTCCCGTTCGCCGCGGAAATCAGGCGGTGGGTTTCATCAAGAAGAAATTGCGAGGTGGACATGAATCAACGGGTGGTCAGCACATGGAGCGCCGCTGACCACCACATTGTAACCGCAAACGATTTTTTACTCGGGCGGGATCTCCTTGAACGCGAAATCCACGTTGATGCCCCGGGATTTCTGCGCTTTTTTGGCGAGAAAATACCAGATTCCCGAAACCAGCAGTACGCCAAACACCACGCTGTAGGCAAGCGTGCTTGTCAACCCGAGACGCGCATCGAACATGAACATCAACAGCATGACACCCCCGAGGATAAAACCCAGGATGCCAAGAACGGTCACCAGCGGCGTATTGCCGATCTTATATGCCGCACCGGGCGAAGATTCGTATACTTCTCTGGCACGATAGGGCAACAAGGCGCCAGCCAGGCAGGTGACGACAAACACATAGCCGCATGCGAAGGTCACGCCGAGAGTCAGGCTCACCCAATCTGAATGCAGATTGTAGAGCAGGATGACCGGGATGCTGGCAAGGAAGTATGCCAGATGCGCGTTGACCGGCGTGTGCCGTTTTTCGTCCACCTTGCTCACCCAGTCCGGGAGCAGACGGTCGAGAGACATGGCAACCATCACACGCGTCATGCCGATATAGCAGTTGTGGACGATCTGATGCGAGTTGAGAATGTATCCCAAGCCAATGATCAGCACGATGAGTGGGTTGGCTGCCAGGGCGACCGCGATCATGTTGGGCCACAGCCAAAAGCCCGATATGGTGGCTTCACCCACGCCTGCCCAATAGCCCGCGCCAGCAATGTAGAGAAACTCCGTCCCAACCGCCCTCTCGAGTGCGGCGGCAAGGATCGCCAGCAAAACACCTGTAAATACCAGCGAACCGACGATGATGAACATCTGGTCCTTGAAGGAGCGCGCGTTCTTGATCTCACCGTTTTGCTGGGCAGAGTAGGTCGCCCATTGGAGCGAGGTCCACGCGATGGGCGCGATGAGCAGCGTGGCAATCAGATTGAAAGGCGGGTTCAAGTCCACACCCGCAGCCACGGTCGCATCCCTTGCCGTTTGGACAAAATTCGAAACCCCGCTCACCGCGCTCGCGAAGGCATCCAGCCGGACGACGGAGGTGGCAGGCGATCCGGCAAACAGGACGAACAGCATGGTCATAAAAGCTAGGATCGTGCCGGCGATCATCACAGTTTGAAGGCGCACGTAATTTCTGAAACCGCTGATCAGGATCATCATGGCGACGAACGCGTTGACAATGCTTGTGATGATGATGCCGGTCGAACCGGTGAACCAGATGCCAATGTCTGAAAGAGTCGTGTTCCCGGTGGTTGCACCCAGCCCGAGAAACAGGGGGGCAAAACCGAGATACGCGAGCAGCCAGCCCGATAACGCCACCCATTGCAGAATCCAGATCACATAGCCGGACATCACCACCGTGAATGCGAGCCCTCCGCCAAACACACGGCTCTGGAACACATAATCGCCGCCGGAGCGCGGCAAGGCCGTGGACAGCCACACATACACGAGCGCGATTGGGATTTCGATCACCATTGCCAGCAGAATTCCCCAAACCAGTTTGCCGCCCGGCAGCGCTCCGGGCGCCCACAAATACGTCCACGGGAAGATCAAGCCCATCGTCAAAATGTTGTAGACGAAGGCCGAAAATGGAGACATGACCCGCACAAGCCCTGAAGCCTTTCGGGTGAACACCTCCGGTTTTGCAGTTGCAGTTGCCATATCTTTCACTCCTTTTCAAATTTGAAGTACTGAAGAACGAACTCAGAAATTGAATGGCGAAGGTATGCCTCCTTTCAACAAATCATCCGCTGGTCATTTGAAAGCCCTGCACATTCCCATCCTGAATGTTGACGATGCACCCGCGCAGGATGCCCTCGGCGTATTCACTGCCGGGGTTGATGCACGTGGTTCTGCCCAGTTTTGCCATCGCCTGCGATTCGTGGATGTGACCGTGCAAACCCAGCATCGGCTGGTATTTCTCGATCGCATCACGCACCGATCTTGATCCTGCTCCAAACAATACGACCTGGCCGCCCTCGACGATCTGCTCCGGCGGGTCTTTGCTCCAATCCAGCTTCGGGCAGGTATCCAGCGAAGAGTCAACCGGCGGGTCGTGGAAGTTGAAAATGGCTTTTTTCATGTCCGGCACCTTCTTTGCCATGTCTTCGATCATCACGCCCAATTCCTCATCCGTCACTTCACGCGGAGTATTCCACGGTGTGGGTGTGCTAAAGCCGACCGAAATCATCGCGTGATCGTCATCCACCTGCACCATTTTGTTTTCGCATGCAAAGAAACTCTTTGTATCTTCGCGGTTCATCACTTCGAGCACTGCGGGGTCGTCGTCGTTGCCGCCGGTGACGAAACACTTCCTGCCGGTTCCGGCAAGCCGCTCCTCGGCAAGTTCCATCCAACGGATTAGTTTTTGCCGCGCCAGCTCGTTGAACAATGCATTGACGCGCTTTTCATCAGTCTGCATCTCGCGAAATTGATCCTCTTCCATGATCTTGTAGTAAAAGCCAAGCGTATCGAGCCGCCCATACAGTGCCTCAAGATCTGCCTGCGATTCGATTTTTTCCACGCGCCCCTGCAGGGTGGCGCGGTACTGTCCGTCCTTTTCCTTGATGATCGGGATCAGAAGTTTTCCGGTGATGTCACCGCCCATAATCAGCACATCCACTTCGTAAAACTTCCCGGCGTTGATGAACTTTTTATACGTCCGCTCGGAGGCGTGAATGTCGGTGGCGTAAAACAGGCGTGTGGCTTTTTTACTGCTCTTCCTCGAAAAGAAAGACATGCTGGAACCTCGGGCGGATTTGTCTTACAAATGACTAAAACCCTGCACAATTGCTTGCGTTGCGCATCCAGCCGATACTTGCCCCTGCCCTTTGTGTATAATACCCCCCGGCAGGCGATCCTGCCCGATCCCCTCGAGGAGCAATCCATGACTGGCGCATCCATTGGCATGAAGGAGCAGGACCGATCCGAACGCGAGAAGTTCGAGAATGAACTGAAGCAAATCCTCAAAGCTAGCGCTGAGTCAGGCATCCTGATGAGGGTGATCGGGTCGCTGGCGTTCCAAATGCACTGCCAGCAGTTTGGGTATTTGCAACAGGCAATGGGGAGAGCATACACAGACATCGACTTTGCGGCATACAACAAACAATCGAAACAAATACAGCAACTCCTGCTTTCCATGGGCTATGTGGAAGACCGCGAGGTCTATATCGCCACCGAAGGCGAGCGCGCCATCTTCGACAAGCCCGGCTCTGGCCTGCACATCGACATCTTCTACGAAAAACTGGATTTCTGCCACACCATCTACTGGAAGGACAGACTCGAAGTTGATTCCCCCACGATCCCGCTCATCGAACTGCTTCTCGAGAAGATGCAGATCGTCCAGATCAACGAAAAGGACGTGATCGACACGATCATGCTCCTGCTCGAACATCCGCTCGGGGACGTGGACACGGAAACGATCAATATCAAACGCACCGCCGAACTCTGCGCCAACGACTGGGGACTGTGGCGCACCACTACGATGAACCTCGACAAAGTCAAGCGCCTCGCGCAGGAGTACCGGCAATTGACCGGAGAGCAAAAGACAAAAGTCACCACACAGGTGGATGCCATTCTGGCACGATTGGATCGCGAACCCAAGCCGCTTGCCTGGCGGTTACGTGACCGCGTGGGCGACCGCGTAAAGTGGTACAAGGATGTGGACGAGGTTCTATAGATCTCTTACGAAATTAATTCTGCCACCGGGTCGCAGAGTCGCGGAGAATTAAAAATGTTCTTCTCAGTGATCTCTGCCGTCTCGCACCGGCGATGCCGCCGTCGTTCGCGGCACGAACGGTGTGACTCTGTGGCCGAGAGAAAGTCAAAAAGCAGGAGAAAACCATGAACAAAACCGTCAAAGACCTGATGCACAAGGGATTGATCCTCTGCCCGCCGAACGCCTCGCTTGGGAAGGTGGCATCCCTGCTCACAGAATATCACGTCCACGCGTTGATCGTGGCAGAGTCCGCTGACAAGCCGCTCGGGATTATCTCCGATTTCGATCTACTTGCCGGGGAATGGCTGTCTGTGGACGAGAAAAGCCTCGAAGCCATGCGAAAAATGACTGCGCGCGATCTGATGACCGCCCCGATCGAGTCCATCGAAGCCGGTACGCCTGTCGATGACGCGGCAAAAACGATGATCGCGAAACAAATCCACCGTATGATGGTCGTCGAAAAGGAATCACCGGTTGGCATAGCCTCGATCTCGAACTTCGTGGCAGATATCGCCGCGCAAGAACAAACCAGGCGCGGAACAGTCGGAGACGTGATGTCCGATACGCTTTTAGTTTGCCGCGATAAAACGACGGTTCTCTCCGCCGCGCGTACGATGACGCAGGCAGGCTGGCGATCCGTTGTAGTCGTGGATGCAAAGGGCAAGCCGCTCGGCGTAGTTACAGGAAACGACATGCTTCAATTTGCGGGAAAAGTGGTGGACGAAAGTGTGACCGTGAGCGAAGTGATGAACCGGAATCTGCTCACCGTCGATATGAACGCAAGCCTGCAGGAAGCCGCAGACCTGATGATTCAAAACCACAAGCACCGGGTGATCGTGATCGACTCCAGCAATCCTGACAATTTCCCATTGGGAGTCATTTCGTCGTTCGACATCGTTGCCGAGATGGCAAAACCAGGCTCGATTTGGCAGAGCTAGGATCTCATAATTCATTGTTCAATCTCGAAGGGATGGCATGAATTTTGGAAGCTCAAACACCTCTCCGGGGTCTTGAGAGTGTAAATTTCGTTAGTTTAAATAAACAAGCGACAGGCGCTTCACAGCGCCTGTCGCTTTTCAATATCACCAGGCTAAATCTACTCGACCGGGATTTCCGCATGCACCTTGTCGAGGTCGATTCCCTGTTTCTTGCGTGCAGATTTGAAGCCGAAATATATTCCTGCCGCTAATGCGTAATTTAACAACATGTAAAGGATGGAAACGCCATTCTTATAACCGGCTTCATTTATACTATACCCGATGCCATACAACGCATTCGGATCCAAAATCCACTGATACAG
>DATKAU010000252.1:0-10018 GCA_035514655.1 Anaerolineales bacterium | reverse complement strand
GAATGCAAGCCCAAGTATCAGAAAAACAGCTGACGAGTTTTTGCGATTCATGGGGAGGATTATACTTTCAAGCCCGGGGAATATTTCTTAATAAATTTATGCAAACAAGCAAGCTGTGTCATAATCATCCAAACTTGTGATCTGAGGTGAACCATGAAGATCTGCATCCTTTCGGATGAGAAGATTGAAGATTTCAACCCCACGCCTTTCGTGGAAGGGTATGACTGGGACTTTGTCACCATGAAAAAGCCGGTCATCGAGACCTTGCGCACCCTCGCGGTCCGCAATGAATTCGATGTGTTTGTAAACCTTTGCGAAGGATACGAGATGGACGATGAAGACGAGCAGGGATATGAGGGGATCGAGGTCGTCAGAGTTCTCGAGGAATTGAACCTGCCATTCACAGGCGCGACATCCGATTTCTTCGACCCGACGCGCGAAGAGATGCAAGCCGCGGCTGACGCGAACGGGGTTGGGTTTGCCAAGGGGTACAGGGTCAAGTCAGCGGAGGAGGCGGAAAACCTGGTTAAGAATCTGCGTTTTCCGATCATGGTCAAGCATCCGCAAAGTTACGGGAGCACGGGGATGATTAAAGAGTCGCGCTGCGACACCTTCGATCAAGTCCTCGCTCAGGTCCAACGCATGTGTTCTGAGTACGGGGCGGCGCGCATGGAGGAATTCATCGTCGGCAGGGAGTTCAACGCACTGGTCGTCGACAATCCTGATGACTTCAGCAAACCGATCCCGTATCCTCCGACAGAACTGGTCTTTCCTCCGGGGGAGGAATTCTGGCATACAGTAGTGAAGTGGGATTTATCGCTTCCCTTTAATTTCAGGGAGGTTACCGACCCTGAATTGATCTCTCGGTTACAGGATGTCGCCGTGCGGATGTACAAGGCGATCGGTGCAGTAGGATACGGCCGATGCGACGTCCGCATGAACGAGCAAGGGGAGTTGTTTATTCTCGAGATCAACCCAAATCCTGCGATCATGCTGCGGCCTGAAGAGTTTGGTCCTGCCGACTACATGATCCTGTACGACCAGGGCGGGTACAAGGTGTTTTTTGACCGCATATTCAGGGTTGCAAAATTGCGACAACAGATGCGCGCTACTGCAGGTTGAGTATGCGGGTCTGCCTGCTGACTGACGAGTCGATCGACGATTTCAATCCGGCGATCCATCTCAAGAACCAGGATTGGGATTATGTAACAGTCGGCATGCCGGCGGCTGACTTTATCACGGAGTTCGTGCGCTCCAGACACTACGATGTCTATTTGAATATCTTTGAAGGCCACGACGAGGGGGATAACTCAGGCTTACGCTTCGTTCAGGAACTTGATAAACTCAATCTTTCTTTCACCGGCGCGGAGTCGAAATTCTATGGGGCGACGCGGGAGGAAATGCAGTCAGCTGCGGAGGCAAACGGTCTCGGTTTTGCACGGGGCTTCCATGCAGAATCGAAGGCGGATCTGTCTCAGGCAGAGGCGCTTTCGTATCCGATGATTGTCAAGCATCCAAATAGCTTTGCCAGCACCGGATTGACAAAAGACTCGCGTGTCACCAGCACTGAAGAATTGCATGCCCAATTCGACAGGATCTTTTCCGGTTTCGGATCCGCGCGCATTGAGGAATTCATCGATGGACGGGAAATGTCCTGCCTGGTTGTAGAAAATGCTGACGAACCATTTTCGCCATTTGTCTATCCTCCAGCAGAAGTGCAGTTTCCTGAAGGCGAGAGTTTCCTGCACGAAGACACCAAATGGTACAGTTGGGATGTTTACGTTATTCCCCTAAAGGATGAGCTGCTTGCCGCCAGGATCCAGGATGTTTCACGCAGGTTCTTCCTTGCAATGGATGGAAACGGATATGCCCGTGTGGACGTGCGTGTACGACCCAACAGCGAGGTCGTAATACTCGAGATCAATCCAAATTGCGGAATCCTATACTACGGTCCTGATGATCGAAGCCACGCCGACCTCCCAATCTCGTGGGATAAAAACGGACATGATGGCTTCCTGGACAGGATATTTCGCGCCGCCATCAAACGGCGGAATATGAAGTCGATGAAAGCAAAAAATCCCGCAGACTGATTATCTGTGGGATTTTTGTTTGTTCCACGTATTTTATTATGACATGGAGTTGAGAAATTCCAACACACCTTTGGCGTCATCACCGCCTGCTTGCGCATGAGCGATCAGGGGAATTCCGTGAGGCCCTGGTGTGTGGACGGCTTCAGGGTGGATTGCGAGGGCTGCTTTGACGATATCGAGATTCCCGAGCATCGCCGCCGCGAAGATATCAAGCCGTGCGCCATGTTCGAGAAGGAAGATGGCAATCTCACGGCTTCCCATGTGCGCAGCCGCACCGAGGGCGGTTTCAAAGTCTCCGCCACCCCAGTCCCATGTGGCATTGACGAGGGCCGGTTCTTGCGCGAGCAATTCTTTAACCCGGTTTAGATCTCCGTGCGCTACTGCCACAAATTCTTCCACAATACTAAGACTCAAAGCGGGTACTTTTTCCATGGTTGTTCTCCTCTATATCTATTGAGCGGATATTCAGATCATGTTGATCATAATCCCTGCGATTGCGTGAGTATCCACGAAGTCGGGTAGTTAACGCGAACTATTTAAGAATTAATACCTCGTCATAGTTGCCAGAAACAGTGGACAGACCAGAAGGTTCGTTTTTCAGAGTTCCGTCAAAGAACAATAACAAGTAATCGTTGACAATGGATGTGACAAGCTTTCCGTTGATCGGACCCTTGAGCCCAAGTTGCGGGGCGAGTGGTGAAAGGAGAGGGAGATCGGAGAAATCGTAATGCGCAGCGCCTTCAATGGCGACGACGCCCAGCGGATTTACTACGTGCGGGTAAAACCGGTTAAACAGTTCGTTGTTGCGGCTGTTGGTGTCGTCTGCCCAACTCTGGCTGAACATGAAGAACGACGGTTGGGACAAGCCGCTGTCGATTACCTCGTACGAGACTGGGCGCATGAACGGGTCCATGCCCAGCAGGGCGATGCAGCGGGGATCGGTGCCGCAAAATTGAACCGCCGCGCCTCCACCGGTGGAATGACCGTAGACTCCAACGCGATTTAAATCGAGCAGGTTGTAAAACGGACCCGCCTGATCTTCATTCTGGATTTTTAAATCATCGAGCGTGAATCCCAGATCGCCCGCCCATTGATCTGCAAGGATGTGTGCGGCGGCTTCGTATTCGTCCTGCGGGGCGCCATCAGGTAATGCCGCCGGGTTGTTGTTCGCGACGGTTCCGTCCGGAAAGACTGTGATGACCGCCCCGTATGCGTGCTGCACGCCGACGACCACGTATCCGTGACTTGCCAGTTCCAATACCTGCCCGGTGTTCTGGGCGTTGAATCCGTTCCAGCCGTGTGAAAACAAAATGACGGGGAATGGCTGATCCGTCTTTGCAGGTTCAGCGTTTTTGTATGCCGGAACTTTGACAAGTGCGAGATGATCCAGAAAGAAAGGCGGCATATCGATCTGATTTGCTACTGCAGGCGCGTAGATCTCGGCGTTTTCCATCCAGCGCGCTCGTTCGGAGGATGAACCCGCTTCAGACGGGTACCAGACCTGGATCATGATCCGACGCGCTTCATTCTGCCCCGAATAGATCTCGCGACGCGAGTCGTCGGTCAACTCATAGATGCGCGTACCTACGGAGTAGGGTCCGCTTGGAGCGGGGATTCGCGGGATCGGCAGGATAATGGGAAGGGCCGACGAAATGGCAACCAAACCAAAAGCGAGGTAGGAGGCGAGGGGTCTCCAATCCGTTTGGGTCTGAATCTTGATCAGCGAGCCTGCCAACAGAATCGCTGTCAGCACGTACATAGGGATCATTTGCCAGCGATATCCCTCGACGAACAGGTGCAGTACCACGACAAGAAGCGCGGCAGAAGGGAGCAGGCGAATCGCAAACGGACGCGGATGAGTCCAGAGAAGATATATCGAAAGTAGTGCAGGGATGAGGATCTCAAGTATGCGCATGGGTAAAACCTGACTGATAAAAAATGACTGCTTCAGTTCGATCTGAAACAGTCACGGAGGGGAGATCGCTTTCACTTGAAAACTTCTGCGGTCCCGACGGGATTCGAACCCGCGATCTCGGCCTTGACAGGGCCGCATGTTAGGCCGCTACACCACGAGACCAATCTAACAGCGGGCGAGAGTTTACCATGCCAAAATGGTTGTGTCAATACGCCCAGTCTTTGTACAACGCAGGATCGGTGGGTGTCAGCCCTGATGGATCGTGAACGTAGACCCAATCGCCTTCATGCGCCCAATTGAACAGCCAGTGCGCATCGCCCACCGATAGATTCACACAGCCATGAGATTGGGGATAACCGAAGCGCGTGCGCCAGTACGCGCCGTGCAAAGCCCGCGCCTTGTCGAAATACATCGTCCAGGGGACGTTATCGAGATAATAAAAATCTGCGGGGTCGTTGTTGCGCATCGTTTCGGTTTCTTTTTTCGAATAGATCTGGAACAAACCTGGGCGCGTCCAAAATGGTTCGAGTCCGCTGGCAATGACGGTGGCAAAGATCAACTCGTGATCTTCGTACACCGCGAGGGTTTGCTCCGCCAGATTCACGTCGATCCACCGGCCTGTGGTTACGCCCTCGGGCGGTACGGTGTTAGGGTGAACAATTGCCACTTTTCTTGCTTCGACCCATCGATTTAAACCGATCATGTTCCAGTCCGCGCCGTCCACGTTTTTTGTGTCGTACACTTGAATTAATTCCCTGAACGGGTTGAGAAATTCACCTGTTTCCGGTGTGTTGTAGCCTGGCGTGGTTTTGATGGGAATGTACTCGAAAGCCCAGCCGAACGGAATGCGCGGCGTGGATGTTAACTCCAGTCCCTGATATGACGATACTTCCGAAACACGCGAACCCTTGCCGGGGATCCAACCGCCGTTTTGCAGCATGTAATAGATGCCTCTGCCTGAATCCACGCGATCCACATACGTAACGTAGACAAAGCCTGCGCCAAACGCCGGACCGCTCGGTTCGCCTGCGGGTCCGTTCAGCACAGGTACAACATCCTCGTCGAGATGGAAGAAGAGATAGGGCAGATGAGTCAGTGATGAGTCGGGTTTACGTACGTTGAGCGCGCGCGGAGGGAGGGTCAACCCCAGGTGTGCCAACTCAGTCAGGTAAATGGATGGTCCGAACGGTACACAGTCGCTGGGCGGCGTAAGATACGCATCCGGCGCGCAGAGCACCGCGCCGCTATCCGGTTCGATCTCTCCCTGCGCGAGCGCGGGACTGTAACCAGCCGGACTCAGAACTATCAACATCGCCAGAGTGGATTTGAGAATTTTCTTCATATTCGATGGTGCGCCCAACGATTATAGCATGATGAAATTTGCACTTCTGTTAAACCTCGCAAGTTTAGAAAGCGTCGGCTTGACACTTTTTACCCCGTAATCTACAATTACACCACTCTTTACCGGAGTTCCTGCCTGTTTTGGCGGAATTTATCCCTGTACAGGAGGGCTGTCTTGTCCAAATCACGTACGCAACAAATGGTGGATCGTCTTCGCGAATTACAGGCGTCTTCGCCTGATATTGAAGCCTCGGCTGTCGTCAGTGTCGATGGGTTGAGCATTGCCTCCGCATTACCGCAAGGCGTGGAGGAGGATCGCGTCTCAGCCATGTCTGCAGCGATGCTTTCGTTGGGTGAAAGGATCGCTTCTGAATTGGGCAGAGGACAGCTCGAACAGGTGTACATAAAAGGGGAAAAGGGGTACGTCGTCCTGATGTCTGTAGGGGAGGAAGCTGTGCTCACCGCGCTGGCGCGCGAACAGGCAAAACTCGGCTTGATCTTCCTCGATATGCGCCGCGCCGCCGAAGACCTGGCGAAACTGATTTAATCGGAGCGATTTATGACCCCCGTTCAAAAGTCTGGCTTGTATTACCCGAATAAATTCGGACTCATCACCATCAAATCACTCGAGGAGGTGATGGGCAAAAACGGACTCAATGCGATTCTCAATCTCGCCGGTTTGAGTCATTACGTTGATAATTATCCCACCGACAACCTTGACAAGGGTTTCGATTTCGGCGAACTCTCCGCGATGGGCTCCGCGCTGGAGGAGATGTACGGTCCGCGCGGGGGCCGCGGGCTGGCTCTGCGCGCCGGACGCGCCACCTTCTCTGACGCGCTGAAGAACTTTGGCGCATTGGCTGGCGCGGCGGACCTTGCCTTTGTGGTACTTCCACTGCAAGCCAAATTGAAGATCGGCATCCCGGCTGTTGCAAAAATTTTTTCCCAGTTGAGTGACCAGCATAGCACTGTCGAGGAAAAGGATTCCGAGTTTATTTACACGATCCACAAGTGCCCGGTCTGCTGGGGACGGACAAATGCCGACAAGCCGGTCTGCTATCTGGCTACAGGTTTGTTGCAGGAGGCGCTCAAGTGGGTCTCCGGCGGTAGTGAGTTCCGCGTCAACGAATCGAAGTGCATAGCGGTGGGCGATGCCGTCTGCGAATTTGTAATCCAAAAAGAACCCATTGCCTGATCCGGGGAAATGTGGCTGAAGCCAAGTCGAAGATTCTCATTGTTGAGGACGATCTCGATGTAGCCGAAATGCTCAACGCGTATTTCCGCGTGCAGGGCTACGAGGTGTTTACCGTCAACTGGGGGGAGGACGGCGTGCGGGCTGCGCAGACCGTCCTCCCCGAATTGATCATCCTCGACATCCGCCTGCCCGATATCGACGGCTTTGAAGTGGCGCGGCGCGTACGCGCGGACAGGCGGACGCATGATATTCCCATCATATTTCTCACTGAAAAACGCGAGCGCGTGGATAAACTTCAGGGGCTCGAAGTGGGCGCCGACGATTACATCACCAAGCCGTTCGACGTGCAGGAATTGCGACTGCGCGTGCGTAATGCGTTGAAGCGCGTCAGCCAGGGATCATTGACGAACCCCGTCAGCGGACTTCCCGAAGGCGCCCTCGTGGACGAGCGGCTGTCGGAGGTCGTCCACAAGAGCGGGCTGGCGCTGGTTCACATCTCCATTCGAAACCTGGATGTGTTCCGCGATGCCTATGGCTTTGTGGCGTCAGACGATGTGCTAAGGGCGATCAGTCTGATGATTCACA
Organism: Anaerolineales bacterium; assembly: GCA_035514655.1. Lineage (GTDB taxonomy): Bacteria > Chloroflexota > Anaerolineae > Anaerolineales > Villigracilaceae > Defluviilinea. The sequence continues at coordinate 2,892 of DATKAU010000252.1, read as the reverse complement.
ACACACTTAAAGAGATTGGTTCGCCGGAGGACTTTCTCGGTCACCTCAGTCTGTCTGATTTTGTCGTTGTCATATCCCCGGGGACATTGCCGGATTTTCAGCAAAAAATCAAAACCCGCCTCGATCAATCGCTGGATTATTTCTACCCGATCAGTGACCGAGAGCAGGCTTCGCGCAGCCAGGATCGCCTGTCCGTCGATTTTTCAGACATGCCTTCAGTGTATGGACGATATTCCAATGTGGATCAACTCAAAAAGGAATTGTTGGGCAAGCGGTAGTGAAATTCATCGTACTTCTGCCGACGTACAATAAAGCGGAGAATCTGCCCAGGCTGCTCTCCGCTTTATTTATGCAAACTTTGGATATATCCCTGTTGGTAGTGGACGACAACAGTCCGGATGGAATTGGGTATGTTTTTCAAATCGAGATGGCGTATCTTATGGGATTTGAGATCACAGAGACGCCGATCCAATTCGCGGATCGGCGCTGGGGAAAATCAAAGATGACCTGCGAATCCAGCTGGAGGCGGCGTTCCGCGTATGGGACGTGTGGGGGCACTATCGAGAATTGAGAAGAATCAACCAACGACACGGTATCAAGACGGGAAAGTAACGCATAACTTTTCCCACTCTTCGATGCTCAGAGTTTCTGCGCGGCGCCCGGGATCGATCCCTGCTCTTGTGAGCAACTCTGCCGCTTCCATGGGAGGAATGTGCAAACCCGCTGATAACGAATTGCGCAGGGTCTTTCGTTTCTGGCTGAAGCCGGCTTTGGTGAGTTTGAAGAATGTTTCGAGACGTTCAGGCTTGATTTGGGGATGCTCGAAGACGTCCACACATAACACAGCCGAATCCACCTTGGGGGAGGGAAAGAACGCGCCTGCCGGGATCGTCGCCGCGATGCGCGGCTTGCCGTAAACCTGCACGCTCAATGCAAGCAGGCTCATGTCGCCGGGAGCCGCGCAGATTCGTTCGGCCACCTCCTTTTGAATCGTAAGAACGATGCGGTGCGGTTTGACGGCGCTTTCCAGCAGATGGCGGATTACCGCCGAGGTGATGTAATACGGGATGTTTGCAACAACCACATACTCCTGTGATTCGATCAGGTCCCCGGGGGAAAGATCGAGAATATTTCCATGAATAATGCGGACGTTGGTGAACGGTGCGAGGATCGCCTCCAGCGGCGGGATCAATCGTTCGTCCAGTTCGACCGCAACGACTGCCTGGGCTGAAGCCGCAAGATACCGCGTCAGACTCCCCAACCCGGGACCGATCTCCAGCACCATGTCAGACGGCTGGATCTCTGCGGCTGTGATTATGGATTCAAGCGCGTTTACATCTTGCAGAAAATTCTGCCCAAGGCTTTTATCGGCGCGCAAGCCATATCGCCTGAGCACGGATCGCACGTCAAGAGGAGGGATCGGTTTCATGGGCAGAACGCAACCTCCCCTCCATTATCCTCTGCATTTTCGCTCGATGCGGGTGGCCACGCGCCTAGATGAAACAGCGTAACATATTCGCGCAGGATGTCGAAATTCGCCTTGACCACCGAGATGTTCTTGCTGAAGACTGGATCATACTCGCGTGTCGTGACGAAAAGTTCCTCAGGAAAATCGGCAAAGCGGATATTTCCAGGATCGATCTGCGCGCCGATGCAGGCAAGCTGGCTGATCTGCTGCGGCGTGAGATCGGTCTGCACGTTATCTTTGAACGATTCAATCAATTCGGGGATGTCCTTGATTACAGACGGGCTGGCAAGTTTATCGCGCAAGGCGCACAACACACGATTCTGGTTTTCGCCGCGTGCAAACCCGCCCTTGATGCGGATGCGCGCCAGGGTGAGGGCGCGGTCCCCGTTTAGATGAAGCGTGCCTGCCTTGAATACAAGCCGGTTGTTCATATCGTCCGGTGTACGGCCGTCGACGGGTTCGGGGAGATGGACATCGATACCACCGACCGCATTGACTACGTTGATGAATGTGCGCATATTGACCGCTGCATAGTGATCGATTTGCACACCAAAGTTGAGAGCGAGCGTGCGCGCCAGCAAGCCAGGTCCATGCGCGGGATCGTCGGTGTAATTGAATCCCGGGTTTCCATAAAGATACGCCTGGTTGAGTTTTTCGTGATCCTGCCCGTTGATGTTATCTGCCACATCGGGGATCTGCACCCACAAATCGCGCGGGAATTCGAGCACAGTCACCTTCGCCTCCACGAAATCCACGCGCGCGAGGCGGATCATATCCGCCAGGCCGTAATTGTACGAGTCGTTTCGCGCATCACTGCCGATGAGCAGGAGGTTCATTAATGGCGGCGCGCCGCACAGCGCGGTGAAGGAGGGCGTTTTTGTCGGCGAAACAGGATCCGGCGAGGCGGGAAGCGTGCTCGTCGCGTCCGGATCGGGAGTCCATGTGGCAGGGAGTTGAATCGGTGTGGTCGTCGAAAGTTGAAGTGCGGGTCCGAGTGGTCGTTCCCAGAGCCCGGCATACAACCGGATAACAAGCACAATTAATCCGGCTGCTGTGATGAGCAGAAACGAGAGCGTTGCCTTCTGTAGTCTGGTCATGAACTATTCAAGGGTGTACATGATGTTTGATGGTACAGGAGGAAGAAAATAAACAGTCACCCACGAACTCCACGGCACATAGTCGTTATCGCTGTACGCCACGTCGATCCAGGGCTTGCCCACACAACCACCGCACACATCTTCGACGGTGGCAAAGCCATACCCAGGAATGTACAGTTGCTGCCCTCCCATGACGAGATACCAATCGTAGCGCATACCCGCCACACCCTTCTGCACGTTCGCGCCGCTTGATGTACCGCTGTAACAGCGATCGCCCCCCGAACGGCATGGCGAATACGATGTGACAAACATCTGCACTGCGCGCCA
>DATKAU010000251.1:0-5844 GCA_035514655.1 Anaerolineales bacterium | reverse complement strand
CTTTATGACGGTAATCTGATTGTTGCCTTGAATCCCAATCCCTGTTCGGGGGGAAATGGGAATGTCCACTTCGGTGGAAGTAGCGAGGTCACGCTGACGGGCGGCGGAGCTTTCGTGAATTCAGATGGAAGCGGATGCGGTATGGAGTACGGCGGCACCTGCCCTGTCTTTGACGGTGGTGGGGGCATCGGATCGGCGGGTGACGGGAATATCAACCTCGACGGTTGTACAGTTCCACCTCCGAGCTACAACGGTGAGCCGTATGCGTTCCCGCCCGAGATGCCAGCTGAGCCAGGCGAATGTACAGCTCCGGCCGGTTCATTTTCAAGCAACGGCATGACATCTCCGCCAACCACCACGTTGAATCCCGGCAGGTATAACGAGTTTCCTCCCAAATCAGGCGGAGGGGTGACCGTTTACGACAACATTGTCATGAATCCTGGAATTTACTGCGTCAATAACGTGGTTAAACTGAACGATCACCATTTGATTCTCACGGGGCATGATGTAACCATTTATATTCGCGCCGGGTACGACTTTGACATTCAAGGCGGCAAGATAACCCTGGATGCCCCGGATTCGGGTGACTATGCCGGATATCTGATTATCGTTGATTCAGACTTCACCGGCACGGTTCCAAATTGCACGATAAATGGTGATTCAGATAACACATATACGGGCACCATATTCGCTCCGTATTGCGACATAATCATCAACGGCGGCAATGAGACCACCTCGTATACTGCCCAGATCATTGGATATACGGTCACCATTCTTGGCAACGCCACGACTGATCTCAACTACGATAAGAATTCCAGTGCGCAGTCGAATCCCAAAATCGGCTTGATGCGCTAATCCAGAGGGCGGGCAGCGGAAATACCCGGGCCTGCCTCTTTGCTTGCAGGAATATTTAATGAAAGAATCGGGAGATTTAAATGTCCAAGAAATCAGCCGCGTCCGGTGTTCCGGGGATTTCAGATCCGGAATTACTCAGACCGAGGGTGTTGAGAAATCTGCTGGAACTGGTGGAGGAGTCTCCTCCGCTTGGCGAACGTTACGAAGAATTGCTAATAGGCTTGATCTTCCAGGCATATCAAACCGCGAATGGTGATTTGGGAGCCGGCGAACCGGCTTTCCTGGACGAGATATACGCCCAGGCAACAAGATTTAATCAGCTTGATGAATACTTCGAGGATCCTCAGGTCAGCGAAGTTATGGTCAACGGACCGAACCAGGTTTTTGTGGAACGGCACGGAAAATTAATATTAACCGACACAACGTTCGGCAGCGAACTTCAACTGCGCCTCGCAGTCAACCATATTATTAATCCGCTTGGTCGCTATGTGAACTACAAACATCCCATGGTGGATGCCCACTTGAAGGACGGTTCCCGGGTCAACGCGGTCATTCCTCCTGTTGCACAACAAGGCTCCTGCCTCTCCATCCGCAGGTTCTTGAAGGACAAACTGGCTGTGCAGGACCTGATTGATAAAGGAGCGCTTACACAGGCGATGTCGGATTTCGTGGCGGTGTGCGTCGCTGCCCGGTTGAATATCGTGGTGGCTGGCAACACCAGTTCCGGCAAGACAACCTTCCTCAACATCCTTGCCCGCTCGATCCCCGACGATGAACGGGTCATTACAATCGAAGACTCTGTGGAACTGCAAATGATGCAGACGCACAAGGTTTCTCTGGAGGCAAGACCCCCCGATTACAACAGCGAAGGGCAGGTTACGATCCGCGATCTCGTCAGGAACTCGCTGCGCATGAGACCCGACAGAATTATCGTCGGCGAAATTCGAGGAGGCGAGGCGTTGGACATGTTACAGGCGATGAATACGGGTCATGATGGATCCATGACCACCGTTCACTCCAATTCTCCGCGCGATACGCTCTCCCGTATCGAGACCATGACCATGATGGCTGGTTACGACCTGCCGATACTGGCCATCCGCAAACAGGTCTCCGCGGCGCTCGATCTGATCGTCTACCTTACCCGCTTTCCGGATGGCACACGCAAAGTCACGCAAATATCGGAGGTTGCCGGGATGGAGTCTGAAGTGATTACCCTGACCGATCTGTTTGTTTTTCAACAAACCGGAACAGACCCCGAGGGGAGGCCGGCGGGCCAGTTCCGGTCCACCGGTTTGCGGCCCATGTTCAGCTCCAAACTTGAAACCATGGGATATAAATTGGATCGCCAGATGTTCATGAACAGATGAGAAACAGGAAAATTCCCGGTCGATTGGACCGGGAATTTTTTTATGGGGATTTCGCGCACTAATGCGCGGTCGTTGTCGGTTCGATGAGGGCGTTGGTGACAAAATCGAGTTTGGCGACTTCCTCGTCGGTCAGCCGCCAGCCAAGCGCTCCTGCGTTTTGCCCCGCTTGTTCGGCGTTTTTCGCTCCCGGGATCGGGAGCGCGCCCTTGCACAGCACCCAATTGAGCGCAATCTGCGCATTGGATTTTCCGCCATGATCCTGCCCGATCTCGGTCATCATTTTAAGTAACGGTTCGATTTTTGGAAGTGTCTTTGCATATCTTGCAGCGCGCCTGCCGGGAGGAGGATTCTCGGGGCTGTATTTACCGGTGAGCAGTCCGCGCTCGAGCGGACAGTACGCGATCATTCTGATCCCCAGTTCCTTGCATCGCGCGAGCGTGCCGTTCTTTTCCGCCTCGCGGCTTAATAAACTGTAGTGCACCTGGTTCGACGCAAGCGGGATATTATTGCGCGACAGCGCCGAGTATGCCGCAAGCATACGCGCGTGACCAAAATTCGATACGCCGACCGTACGTGTCATGCCGCTATTGACGCATTCCACGAGGCCATTCATTAACGCATCCGTATTCATAACCTGGCTGGGCCAATGGATCTGATAGAGATCCACGCTGTCTACGCCCATGCGCGCCAGGCTTCCCTTTAAGGCACGCGGCAGGGCTTGTTTTATAAATCTCCATGGCCAGGGGAAAAACTTTGTGGCGATCAAAACGGGCTGCTCGGTCTCGCGGATGAACCGACCGAGCAGGCGTTCAGCCAGACCGTTGCCGTAAAGCTCGGCAGTGTCGATGAAACGGATTCCTTCTGTGAGCGAGGTTTGAAACGCCTCCCGCACTTCATCCGCACCGTAACCACTCCCGAACTGCCAGTACACGCGGTCGCCCCACTGCATGGCGCCCAGTCCCATTTCAAGGGCGTGCAAAAATCTTGTTTCGCTGCTCACTTCTGTCAGGGTTGGCTCCATGGAATGTGACGCATTGTATCTTAAAATATGACGGCGTTATACCCAGCCGGGATAATTCCGGTTAAAATTCAACTCCAACCAGTTGGAACTGATGGAACGCGAATTCTCCGCCTGATTCCTCTCCCTCGGGGAGAGGAGGTTTGCGCTCCCTGAGTTCCAGGGAGATCACCTTGACATCCAATCCACATGCGCGGGACTTTGAACCCGCCTCGGACCTCAGCCGGAGGCTGGGCCTGCCCTTTTCAAATGGATCCCTGCTGACGCGTGCCCTGACCCACAGATCATACGTCAACGAGAACCCAAACTCAACAGAGGATAATGAGCGGCTGGAGTTCCTCGGCGATGCCGTGCTCGACTTTATCGTCGGCGCGTGGGTCTATCATCGCTTTCCCGAAATGCCTGAAGGCGACCTGACAAAGATGCGTTCCGCCCTCGTCCGCAATGACCAGCTGGCAAAATTTGCACGGGCGTTGAACCTCGGTCCCGCGCTCCGGCTTGGGCGCGGGGAATCCATGTCCGGCGGGCATTTCCGCGACGGTTTGCTTGGCTCGTTGTACGAAGCGGTGGTCGGAGCGTTATACCTCGATGCAGGCATGGGGGCGGTGGAGGCGTTCGTCCACCCGCTGCTCGAGGAGGCGCGCGAATCCGTGCTCTCGAAGATCCACGATCCGAAGAGTCTATTGCAGGAATGGGTGCAGGCGCAAAAAATGATCGCGCCGCGCTATAAAACAATCGCCACAATGGGTCCCGATCACGCCAGGGAATTTGAAGTGGAAGTGGAGATCGGCGGGCAGGTGGCGGGCCGCGGACGCGGCACAAGCAAGCACCTCGCCGAACATGTCGCGGCGCAAAATGCACTTGAACACCTGGGAATCCAATAAAAATTAGCCACGGAGACACGGAGCAGCGGAGAAACCACCTTCTCTGAGTCTCCGTGTCTTTGCGGCAGAAGAATTATCAATGCCCTTAAGACTCAAATCACTCGAACTGCAGGGATACAAAACCTTCGCCTCGAAGACCACTTTCGAGTTCGCGGGCGGAATCACAGCCATTGTCGGGCCGAACGGCTCGGGGAAATCGAACATTGCCGACGCGCTTCGCTGGGTGTTGGGCGAGCAGTCCTATACGTTATTGCGCGGCAAGAAGACCGAGGACATGATCTTCAACGGTTCCGAGCATCGTGCCCGCGCGGGCATGGCTTCGGCACATATCGTCTTCGATAACACAAATGGCTGGCTTCCGATTGATTTCACCGAAGTCGAAATGACGCGCCGCGCCTATCGCGACGGTCACAACGATTATTTATTGAACAGCCAGCAGGTGCGCCTGCGCGATCTGAACGAACTGCTCGCCGCATCGGGGTTATCAGAACGAACGTATACTATCCTCGGTCAGGGGTTGGTGGATGCGTCGCTGGCATTGAAAGCCGACGAACGCCGCCGTCTATTTGAAGACGCTGCCGGGGTGGGGTTATACCGCATCCGCCGCGAGGAGGCATTGAAGCGGCTCGAGAACACCAGACGAAACCTCGAGCGCGTGCTCGATATCTTGTCTGAGTTGGAGCCGCGCCTGCGAAGCCTCGAACGGCAGGCGAAACGCGCCATCGAATATTCCCGCGCCCAGGCAGACTTGAAGATCATCCTGCGCGAGTGGTATGGCTATCACTGGCACCGCGCACAAGAAGAGTTGACGACCGCACGCGAGGCAGTCAGGCTGCAGGAAGCGCGCGTAAACGAAGCCCGCGAGGCACATCAAAAAGCGCAGGCAGAGTACAACACCTTCCGTGAAAAATTCATCGGCTTGCGCTCACAGCTCAACGCCTGGCACCGCGCCTCGGCGGAATTGCACAGCCAGCGCGAAGAGGTGAGCCGCGACCTTGCTGTTCTCGAGGAGCGCCGCAGGTCCCTGCTTGCCGCGCAAACCTCTGTGCTCTCCGATAAGGAACGCGCCGCCGATGAGGAGCGAAACATCCAGGCGCGTATCGAGGAAGCCAGGCAGGAATTCACGCGCTTGCAAGCCGAGTACGATGAAGCGCAGCGGCAGTTAAGCGATGTGCAAATTAAACTGCAAAGCGGGCAGTCCGATCGCGCCGCGCTCGAGGAAAAACTCACCACCGCCCGCGCTCAAATCGAAAAATGGACAATGCAGCGCGCCGAGTCCCAGGCGCGGCTGGCTGAGTTGTCATCGCGCATCGAAAGCCTGCAATCGCGGTTGATTGCTGCAGAGCAAGCCATCGAAGCAGCCGAAACAAACGCGCGCGCTGCGAGCGAAAAATACGCCGAGGCGCGAACGAAGCGCGAGGACGCCGAGGCAAAGTTGCAGCACGCACAGGCGAAAATGGAACAAGTAAGGCAAAACGCTGATGGGTTGGAAGGCGAACGGCGTGAACGAAACGAGGAGCGCGCAGGTCTTCATTCCGGGCACACCCGCATCAAAACACAGTTGGAAATCATCGAGCAAGCTGAGCAATCACTGGCGGGATATGCCGAAGGCGCCCGCTTCCTGCTCGATGCCGCGCGGCAATTCAAACTCAAACGCGCGCGCGGCGCGCTGAGCGCGGCGCTCGACGTCCCTGCCGAGTACGAAACCGCGATCTCCGCC
>DATKAU010000250.1:0-2553 GCA_035514655.1 Anaerolineales bacterium | reverse complement strand
ATCTCCCACGCGGATTCGATCCCGTTCGCCTCCATCCACGTCTGGAGTTGATCCACCAAATCGATCTTTTCCAGCGCATCGAGTTTCACTGGCGCCTCGTATCTCTTCGCTGCCTCGTTCATGAAATCGTTCAGCCAGGCGGATTGATCGTCACTGTGCGCCACCGATTCGATCTCATGTGTGAGCGCCTGCCACTTCGTCAGCGCCTTGTGCAGCTCTGCCGCGCTTCTTTGCGCCGCGGCGGCGGGGTTGTTCAATTCGTGCGCCAGCCCCGCGCTCAATGTGCCGAGCGCCGCCATCCGTTCCTGCTGGTGGAGCAGGGCGTCATTCTGGCTTAACCGCATCATTACCCAATGCAGAACGGCAAGCGCGGCCGTCGAACTGGTGGAGAGCAGTCTCTCGAAATTATCCTGCGAAATGCAAAGAGCTTCGCAATCGGTGAGGGCGATCACCGAGGCAGAGCGCGGCGATCGCGAAAGCAATGCCATTTCGCCCAGCACGTCACCAGGGTTGCGCACGTCGATTTTGATCACCGCCTGCCCGGATTGCTTCCGCACCTCGAATTCGCCATTCAAGACCACATACGCCGTATCACCGGGGTCGCCCTGCTTCATCAGGTATTCTCCCGCGCGCAAAGAGACAGGCCTGGCATTGTCCATGAGTTGTTTCAACTCGTCATCAGACAAGCCTTCAAAGAGAGGTGATTTGCGGAGGTCGGAGAGGTTCATATCATTTATACAACGGTGGTCGAGCAGGGGCGAGGTTTTCTCGTCCCGTATCGAAACCACCAGTGCGTAAAGCAAATATTGTTTCGAGATTCATCTTGAACATCGCTGGTTTCGAAACGCCCCGCGACGCTTCGACTTCGCTATCACTCCGCTCAGCGCGGCGGGGCTACTCAACCAGCATGGTTTACAGCCCTTTCAAATACTCCTTCATCAATGCATATGCGATTGAGCCTTCGCCCACCGCAGACGCGACGCGGTGATTGGTGCCGTAACGCACGTCGCCCGCCGCGAAAATCCCGGGTGTGGAGGTTTCCAAAAGAAACGGATCCCGTTCGAGGGTCCAGCCTGGAGGCGGTTTCTTGTCTACCATCACATCAGGTCCCGTGTAGATGTATCCCTTGTCGCTGCACATTACCAGCTCCGAAACGATCTGGCTTTGCGGGCGCACGCCGATAAAAACAAACAACGCCGCGGCGGGGAGGGTTTGCGTTTCGCCGCGCCGGGTGTCCCTGAAGGTGATCTGCTCGAGCGTGTTCGTGCCCTTCAACTCAAGCAGATCGGTGTTCAACAGCAGTTCGATTTTCTCGTTGGCTTGCATCGCATCCACGAGGTATTTCGAGGCGGTGGGTTCGTGCCCGCGTATCAACACGGATACCTTGCTTGCAAACTGGCTCAAATAAATCGCGCCCTGCGCCGCAGAGTTTGCACCACCCACCACGAACACAGGCTGGTCTTTGTAATTCATCGCCTCGGTGTACGCCGCGCCATAATAAATCCCCGCGCCGGTGAGCGCGTCGGCACCCGGCATCTTCAACGTGTGGAACGACGCACCTGTGGCGATCAATACGGCATGTGACGAGATCTCAGCCCCGTCCTTTAGTGTGACGATGCGATACGTGTCTTTGACTCCGACCCTGACTGCCTCCTGAGCCGAGAGGATCTCCACGCCGAATCGTTTTGCCTGCGAGACTGCGCGCCGGGTGAGATCATCGCCGGAGATGCCCGCCGGGAAGCCGAGGTAGTTTTCGATCTTCGGGCTCGACCCCGCCTGCCCGCCCGGCGCAGCGCGTTCGATAACGAGACATTTGTAGCCTTCGGAACCGGCATACACTGCTGCCGCGAGTCCTGCCGGTCCACTGCCGATGACGACGATATCGTAAAACGGAAGCCCCGCCTGCGTTTGCAAGCCGACTTTGTCTGCAAGTTCTTTCAGATGGGGTTCGATTAAGACTTTTCCGCCGGGGAAAAAGATGACGGGAAGTTTTGATTCTGTGGTCACCCCCTCCACCAGACTGCGCGCGCTGGAGTCTTTTTCAATATCCAGCCATTGATATGGGATTTGGTGCCGCGTGAGAAAGTCCTTCACCTGGTGGCTCGATAACGACCACTGTGTACCTGCCACACGGATACCGTCATATGGCAGGCGGACGCGTGCCATCCAATCTTCGAGCAATTCGTCCAGCACCGGGTAGAGCCGCTCCTCGGGCGGGTGCCACGGCTTCATTAAATAGTAATCAAGCCTCACTTCGTTGATGGACTCGATGGCGGCTTGCGTATCGGCATAGGCAGTGAGCAACACACGTTTGGCTTGCGGATAGGTCTTGATCGCCTCGGTGAGGAATTCCGTGCCGCTCAATTCAGGCATGCGCTGGTCGACCAAAAACAGCGCCACGGTTTCGTTGCGCTGTTCCATCCTCTTTAAATATTCCAGCGCGGCTTTGGGCTGGTTGATCGGAAGGATGCGATAGTCTGCTCCGTAGTGCGCACGCAGATCGCGCTCGACGGAGTTCAACACAGATGTGTCGTCGTTGATGGAAAAAATTAC